>JBNKEN010000474.1:0-8275 GCA_050288805.1 Pseudoalteromonas sp. | reverse complement strand
CGGCGCAAGGCGAAACACCTTGGTATAACAGTCTTCGCGCTTACCGTCCGTCGCAGCCATACAGTCGGAAACCTTAAGGTTATCGCCCTCGAGTTTTTCCTGGTAGTTGCGGCAAACGGAATACATGTGTTTGGCGAGCGCCTGCTTAAACTCAAACAGGTCGACGGGCTGGTTGTTAACCTGACTCATCAACGCAGGAATGAGGCTCTCTTGTTGCTTGGGTACATAGTTATTGATGTAGTAATAATAACCGCCGCCGGCCAATAACAGCAAAAGTACGATGTATTTCACGGGTAATATCCTAACTATTGGTTTTGCCTATCAATTTAGCATAGTACCTGACAAATAAAAGAGCCCGAAAATATTATTTAGCTCAGGCTTTTGTTGATCTCGGCAAGTGCATCTACAGGCGAAACGGCCTGTGTGATCGGGCGCCCGATGACCAGATAGTCACTACCGTTTTCAATCGCCATCTTGGGTGTCATGATGCGCTTTTGATCGCCGGCATCGCTTCCCGCGGGACGGATCCCAGGGGTGACCAGCTTAAACTCTTCACCGAGTTCCGTCTTCAGCATTTTGGCCTCCTGCGCAGAGCAGACGACACCGTCAAGGCCCGCTTCTTTTGCAAGGCGCGCTAAATAAAGCACCTGCTCCTGTGGCGATTTTTCAACGCCGAGACGTCTCAATTCATGCCCGTCCATGCTGGTCAGTACGGTTACCGCAATCAGTAACGGTGCCTTGTCGCCATAGGCGGTTAGCGCTTCTTTGGCTTTTTTCATCATTTCAACGCCGCCGGAGGCATGAACGTTGACCATCCATACCCCCATTTCCGCCGCAGCCGTTACGGCCTTAGCAACCGTATTCGGAATATCGTGAAACTTGAGATCCAAAAACACATCAAAACCCAGCTCGATGAGCTTTTTGACAAATTCAGGTCCGAAATAGGTAAACATCTCCTTGCCTACCTTGAGACGACAGCTGTCCGGGGACAGTTGTTTAACGAACGCAATGGCTGCGTCCTGGTTGTCGTAATCCAGGGCAATTAATACTTTCTTTTGTGACTCGATTGACATAATGATCCTGTTAAAATCCATCCAGACCGCGGCTTGGCATTATACTTTCCCAATGCTTGCATGAAGGACAAGACCAATAGAGGGAACGGCTGCTGAAACCACAGTGCTGGCATTGATAATCGGGTTTGGTCGCGATGTAGGTGGTGATCAACTTATCGATCTGATCCACCACGTCTTTGACCTGAGCGTTCTTTTCAGAAAGCAGCTGTAACAGATACCTAAACCCACGAATGTTAGGCTGCTTTTTTAAACTTACGGTTAAAAATTCAATGGCTTTATCAACCTGACCTTTGGCAAGCAGGCTTTGACAATATTTGACTTGAATACATACGCCCCCTTTAGGCACCATTTTTTCAAGCAACTCATCAAACTGCTCTGTCAGATTCAGATGGTGGTAACTGGTTTCCAGTTTTTCGATGAACAAGGGGGCGAAATGTGGAAAGTGCTGCAGCAGTTCACGCCAGTAATAGATCGCCTTCACATAATCGGATTTATCGAACGCGCTTAAGCCCAACTCATACAAGGGGCGGATGCTTTTCTCACCGAGAGCGGAAGCCTTTTTCAACATCTCGTTGTTCTGCTCAAGCAATCCTTCTTCGCAATAGAAGTTAGCCATGGCGGTCAGTTGCTGCTTTTTGACAAAGAGCTTACCGTGGGCTTCGAATACCCGGATCCCCTTATTCCATTCTCGGGTTTGCTGATAAAGAGACAGCAACGGATCCAATGCCGCCTTTTCACCTGATTTTACCAGTCCGAGAAGATGCTGTTCCGCGCTGTCAAGCAGCCCGGCCATAATGTAGTCTTGGGCAAGTTCCAGCCGGCTGGAGGCGATCTGCTCGGCGTTCAAGGAGGGCTGTTTAAGCAACAGTTCGTGAATTTTTATCGCCCTGTCCAGTTCACCACGCTTTCTGAACATGGTCGCCAGGGTAAGATAATGTTCGACCGAATCGGCGCTGACTTCAAGGAGTTTGATCAGGTGCTCAAGACCTTGATCTTCTTCCCTGTCGAGAAGAAATTTCAGCCCCTTGCTGTATTCTGAGGTAATAAGACGGCTTTGCTCGTGAGCTTGGTTTCTGGCGCTGTTTTTACCCATGATCCATCCATACCCGGCAGCAACGGGCAGGAGTAAAAACAAAAGTTCTAACATGCGTCTTTTTCGGCAAGCAGCTTACTGTTGCGTCGTTTCAGCCGATAGTTCTGTAGTGACAATCGTGAAAAGACGATAAAACTGGCGAAGAAACCGAACAATGCACCGATGGCCAGACAAATACTGATAATACTGGCAAGCGATAGAGTCTGGCTGGCGATTAAGAAATTAAGCTGTACCAATTGGGGGTTTTGCGACCCGAGCACAAAGGCAATAAAAACCAATACGACGAGTATTACAAACTTGATTATCCTGACCAAGTACTCACCCCAACTTGATATTAATTTTGAATGCTGGCGTTAACGCGATCCCGCAACTCTTTACCCGGCTTGAAATGCGGCACATGCTTGCCGTCCAGTTCGACGGTTTCACCTGTTTTAGGGTTGCGTCCGGTACGCGGGGCACGGAAATGGAGTGAAAAACTGCCGAAACCACGGATTTCGATGCGCTCGGCGCTGGATAATGAACCCGCCATTTGTTCAAGAATTTCTTTCACCGCATTTTCCACATCCCGAGCGGGGATATGCGGATGTTGCTCAGCAAGTTGTTCTATCAATTCTGACTTTGTCATAACGTATCCTTAGAGAGTAAAAAAGGAAGGGCTAATGCCCTTCCATTTCAGACCTATTAGTCTTTTTGAGCATTCTTGAATGCTGCAGCCATAGCGTTTTCGAACTGTGGCTCGTCTTTCTTCAGCTTCTCAAGAACTTCTTTCTCTTCAGCTTCGAACATTGCTTTCACAGACAGGCTGATTGCACGATTCTTGCGATCAACGCCCATGAATTTAGCTTCGATTTCGTCGCCTACAGATACAACAGAAGTTGCGTCTTCAACACGCTCTTGAGCGATATCAGCTACACGGATGTAACCTTCAACGCCTTCGATAAGCTCAACAGTTGCGCCTTTGGCATCAACGTCAGTCACTTTACCTTTAACAATAGCACCTTTTTTGTTTGCGTCCAGGTAGTTATTGAAAGGATCAGCTTCGATTTGCTTCACGCCCAGAGAGATACGCTCACGCTCTGGATCTACCTGCAGAACGATAGCTGTGATCTCGTCGCCTTTCTTGTATTCACGTACGGCTTCTTCGCCAGGCGTGTTCCAAGAAATGTCAGACAGGTGAACCAGACCGTCGATACCACCGTCAAGGCCGATGAAGATACCGAAGTCAGTGATTGACTTGATCTTACCGGTAACTTGGTCGCCTTTGTTGTTCAGGCGAGCAAATTCTTGCCATGGGTTTGCTTTACACTGCTTCAGGCCCAGAGAGATACGACGACGTTCTTCGTCGATTTCCAGAACCATTACTTCTACAGTGTCGCCCAGGCTAACAACTTTAGATGGGTGGATGTTCTTGTTAGTCCAATCCATTTCTGAAACGTGTACCAGACCTTCAACGCCCTCTTCGATTTCAACGAAGCAGCCGTAATCAGTCAGGTTAGTAACACGACCAGTCAGTTTAGCACCTTCTGGGTAACGGCCAGCGATAGCTGCCCAAGGATCTTCACCCAGTTGTTTCAGACCAAGAGAAACGCGAGTCTTGTCTTTGTCGAACTTAAGTACTTTAACCAGGATTTCATCGCCAACGTTCACGATTTCTGAAGGGTGCTTAACACGCTTCCACGCCATGTCAGTGATGTGAAGCAGGCCGTCAACACCGCCCAGATCTACGAATGCACCGTAGTCGGTCAGGTTCTTAACGATACCTTTAACTTCTTGACCTTCAACCAGGTTAGCCAGCAGCTCTTCACGCTCTTGAGAGTTTTCAGACTCGATCACGGCGCGGCGAGAAACAACAACGTTGTTACGCTTCTGGTCAAGCTTGATTACTTTGAACTCAAGCTCTTTGCCTTCCAGGTGAATGGTGTCACGTACTGGACGAACGTCAACAAGTGAACCAGGTAGGAACGCACGGATTGTATCCACTTCAACAGTGAAACCGCCTTTAACCTTACCGTTGATGATACCGGTAACAGTTTCTTGCTGTTCACATGCTTTTTCAAGACGGATCCAAGCTTCGTGACGCTTGGCTTTTTCACGAGACAGGATAGTCTCACCGAAGCCGTCTTCGATTGCGTCAAGCGCTACGTCTACTTCGTCGCCTACGGCAACTTCCAGTTCACCAGCAGTATTTTTGAACTGCTCTGCAGGGATGGCGCTTTCTGATTTCAGACCCGCGTCTACCAGTACGATGTTATTTTCGATAGCAATAACAGTACCTTTAACGATAGAGCCTTGCTCTGCTTCAAAACCCTTCAGGCTTTCTTCAAATAACTGCGCAAAATTTTCTGACATATTTAATACGTCTCTAAAGTAAATCACCAATTAGCGTCAATGCGGCATGGGGTTGTTAATTAAGCGCTGGCTTCCTGCCGGCACATGATAAATATAATTAGTTGCGAACCTTGGGCAGTTTGCCCTCAGCAATGGCATGGTTCAGCAATTCATGGACCGCGTCGAACACCTGCATCGGGTTCAACTCGGTGGTGTCGATAACGACAGCATCCTCGGCGGGAACAAGCGGCGCAACCGCGCGATTGGTATCGCGTTCGTCTCGTGCTTTTATGTCTGCCAAAAGACCACTAAGTGTAACATCTAGGCCACGTTCCTTCAACTCGTTGAAGCGGCGGTGGGCGCGCTCTTCAGCACTGGCCGTAAGAAAAATTTTCAGCTCCGCATTGGGAAAGATCACGGTTCCCATGTCACGGCCGTCCGCTATCAATCCCTTTTCGGTACGGAACGCGCGCTGGCGGCGCAATAATGCTTCGCGGACACGCGGCAGTGCAGCAACCTTTGAGGCTGCGGCGCCGACATTTTCGTTGCGGATCGTGGTCGTTACCTCTTCCCCTTCCAGGATAATTTTATTGGCTGAGCCCGCCGCATCGACGACGAACTGCACGTCAAGGTTGGCCGCCAGCGGTACCAAGGCTTCTTCATTGTCGAGGGCGATCTGATGATGAATAGCCGCGAGCGCCAGCACACGATAAATCGCGCCACTGTCGAGCACTTCCCACCCGAGCTTTTCTGCCAACAAACGACAAACGGTTCCCTTACCTGAACCACTTGGACCATCTACGGTGATAACCGGCATCAATGCCTGCATTCAAACCTCCTGAAATGCACACCAAAAAACAAAACCGCCGTATTATACGGCAATTCAAAACCAGAATCGCGTATATACGGCAGTTTTTTAGTAACTTTTTGTTTTAGCTCAATGTGAAACCGATTCGAGCACCGAGAAAAAGGTCGGAAACGTCTTTTCGGTACACTTAGGGTCGTTGATGATCACCGGCACGCCACCGACGGCAACCATGGCAAAGCACATGGCGATTCGGTGGTCGTTATAGGTGTCGATGGCCACATCCGGCTCGATACGAACCGGCGGAGTTATTTCGATAAAATCATCGCCTTCGACCACCTCGGCGCCTAACTTTTTGAGTTCCGTCGCCATGGCATGAAGGCGATCGGTTTCTTTCACCCGCCAGTTGTAAATATTGCGGATGGCGGTTGGGCCGTCGGCGAAAAGCGCGACCGTCGCAAGCGTCATGGCGGCATCCGGAATCGCATTGGCGTCGATGTCGACCCCTCTGAGGCTCCCCTTGCTCACCACCAGCTTTTCGTCATACCAATCTATGTGGGCTCCGACCTGCTCCATTACCCGGGCAAAGCCGATATCGCCCTGCACGCTCGCCTTACCGACACCGTTTATTTCTATGGTGCCGCCGTTGATGGCAGCTGCGGCGATAAAATAAGAGGCCGACGACGCATCTCCTTCAACCATGATACGACCGGGTGAAACATAACGCTGATTGCCCTTGACGTTAAAAACCCGGTAATCTTGGTTGGCAACCGTGATACCAAAGCGCTGCATCACGTCGAGGGTAATATCGATATAAGGCTTGGAAACCAGCTCGCCCTTAATATGGATTTCGCTGTCGCCGTCAAATAAAGGCGCAGCCATTAACAGCGCGGTTAAAAACTGGCTGCTGATACTGCCGTCTATCTCGACGCGCCCGCCGGCAATAGCCCTTCCATTGATTTTGAGCGGCGGGTAGCCTTCGCGTTTAAGGTATGCTACCTCGGCGCCAAGCGCCCGTAATGCGTCGACCAGGTGGCCAATGGGTCGTTCTTCCATACGAGGCTCGCCGCCTAATACGGCATCAAGTTCACTCGCCGCCAATACTGCAGTGAGCGGGCGAAATGCGGTGCCGGCGTTGCCGAGAAACAAATCCAGCGACGGTGCTTTAAAGCGCCCGCCAATGCCCCGTACCCGTGCGCTGGTTTTATCTGCGCTCAGCTCGACCTGAACGCCGAGCTTGTCGAGTGCAGCGAGCATATGGCGAATATCGTCACTGTCGAGCAGGTTCTCGACGCGCGTTTCACCCTCGGCAAGCGCAGCCAACAGCAGCACCCTGTTTGACAGGCTTTTAGAACCGGGTAAGGTGACGGAGCCGCTGACCGACCCTATCGGTTTCAGGTGTTTTTGCTCAATCATCCGTGCTCCCTGGCGAATGCGTCCATGAAATCAATCAATGCACGGATCCCTTCAAGGGGCATGGCATTGTAAATACTGGCGCGCATACCACCGACAAAACGGTGTCCTTCCAGTGCCAGCAGGCCGGCCTGCTCCGCTTTTTCAAGAAACAGGCTGTTCAGGCTTTCATCGTTTAGCCAAAACGGCACATTCATTAATGAGCGACAATGCTTGGCAACCTTGTTGGTATAAAACGCAGACGCATCTATGTAGTCGTATAACAGCGCTGCCTTTTCTTTATTGTGACGTTCCATGGCGGCAACACCGCCGTTTCGTTCGAGCCAGTCGAACACTTCCGCCGCCAGATACCAGGCGAAGGTCGGCGGCGTATTATACATACTGCCCTGAGAAGCCTCGAGCGCATAATCTAGGATCCCCGGCTTTGCCAGACCCTGGCGCTCTAAAAGTGATTTTCGCACGATTACGATAGCAAGACCTGACGGGCCGATGTTCTTCTGCGCACCGGCATAGATGAGGTCGAACTGGTTTACGTCGATTTCCCGCGACAAGATATTGGAGGACATATCCGCAACGATCGGCGCGCTCGGGTGTTTAGGCACGTCGAATATTTCGATGCCGTCTATCGTTTCGTTCGGGCAGTAATGGATATACGAGGCGTCTTCAGGCAGCACCCACTTTTCCGGATGCAGCACATCGAACATCCCCCCTTCGTCGGTGCGTATGTCAATACGCTCGACCTGGGTAAATTTAGCCGCTTCATCGCCGGCGCCTTTCGACCAGATACCGTTTTCACAATAGACGGCCGGTTTGCCGTCCTGGTGCAGGTTCAAGGGCACGGCTGCAAACTGGCCGCGACCGCCGCCATGCATAAATAAAATCTCAAACTCGTCGCTTATGTTCATCAGCCTACGTAACGTGGCATCGCAGCGTTTGGCCAATGCCAGGAAGGGTTCGCTGCGATGGCTGATTTCCATCACGGAAACGCCCATATTTTGCCAATCGATAAACTCTTTCTGAGCCTTTTCCATCACTTCTTTAGGCAACATCGCCGGGCCGGCACAGAAATTAAATACGCTCATTACTACCTCATTCCTCAAAAGACGGCGCACCCTTAAAATACGCCTTATTTATTTTCAGTCACTGGATTCAAGTGTACCTGTGTATATACCAGTTTATTGTCTTGAATTCACTAGCCAGATAGGCTCTTACGGATGAAAAAAATTCAGGCTAATTATCCAGCTCGTCTGCGTGCTGACGGTCCAGAGTGCCGAACCGAGACAGCGCACCTAATTTGAACCTGAAATCAGAGCATAAAAAAAGCGGCCGTAGCCGCTTTTTATTTACTCTTCTTCCGTCTCGGAACCGGTGTCTGCCACCGCCTCGACGTCTTGCGCTAACAAGGAGTCGTCTTCTTCGATTTCCTCGATGCGTTGCAAGCCGACAACCTGTTCATCTTCGGCTGTCCGGATCAGGATAACACCCTGGGTGTTCCGGCCTACGGTCGATACCTCGTTAACGCGGGTACGCACCAAGGTGCCACGGTTGGAGATCAGCATGATT
>JBNKEN010000473.1:0-2335 GCA_050288805.1 Pseudoalteromonas sp. | reverse complement strand
GCAATGAGCATCGTCTACTTCCTGATGACGCTGCTTATCTGCTGGCTGTTCTATACGCTGACAATGAAGGGGGAACAGAGATGACCCGCTCGCGTATTCTCATTACCCTGTTTTACATTTTGTTCCTGATGCTGCCGATTTACGGCCTTGTCGCCATGTCGTTCAAAACGACTAACGAGATTTTGGGCGGCTTTACCTTGTTCCCGCAGAATTTTACGCTTGATAACTACGTCAAGATCTTCACCGATCCGACCTGGTATATGGGCTACGTCAACTCGATTACTTATGTCGCGCTCAATACGGTTATTTCAGTGTCGTTCGCGCTACCAGCCGCATATGCCTTTTCGCGGTACCGGTTTCTTGGCGACAAGCATCTGTTCTTCTGGCTGCTGACCAACCGGATGGCCCCGCCTGCCGTATTCGCGCTGCCATTCTTGCAGCTTTATTCAGCGATGGGTTTGTTCGATACCCCGCTTGCGGTCGCGCTCGCCCACTGCCTGTTCAACATTCCGCTCGCCGTCTGGATTTTGGAAGGTTTCATGTCGGGCGTGCCGAAGGAAATCGACGAAACGGCCTATATCGACGGCTATTCATTTCCGCGCTTTTTCACCCGCATCTATATGCCGATGATCGCCAGCGGCATCGGCGTGACAGCGTTCTTCTGCTTCATGTTTTCATGGGTCGAGTTGTTGCTCGCCAAAACGCTGACTTCGGTCGCCGCCAAGCCGATAGCCGCCGTTATGACCCGCACCGCCAGCACTTCCGGGTACGAGCTAGGGCTGCTTGCCGCCGCAGGCGTCCTCACGATCATTCCAGGCGCCATCGTGATCTGGTTCGTGCGGAACTACATCGCCAAGGGGTTCGCCCTCGGGCGGGTTTAAAAGGGAGGTCGCCACAATGGAATTAAGCTGGATGGCATGGACCTGGCAAACCGCCACTTTCTTTGCGGTCATCGCCCTGCTGCTCGTTGGCATGAGCGTTTGGGAATGGGCGCGCCCTGGCGGCAGCCCACGTCACGGTGTTCTCGGTCTCGATACCACGAGAGGCGACCGTCTGTTTATTTCGCTGTTGAGCGCCGCCTACATCCATCTCGGGTGGCTGGCGCTATTAAGTTCCGCGCCTTTATGGGGCGCTACAATCGTTTCAGTGGCATTTGCCTTGGCGGTATTCCGCTGGGTTTAGGCAAGGGCCGCAGAAAAAGGCTTCGCTTTTATCGAACGGGCTGCTCGACCGGCTTTAGAAGTGGAGTTTATCGCGGAAATAGTCAGGGCTTTTTAAAAAGGCCCACCGCGAAATTGCCCGGTGACGCGGGAATATAACTAGAACCAAAAAGGGAGCTAAGTACAATGAAACTTAGATTACTGGCATCAGTGGCTCTCGTTGGCCTGTTGTGCGGTGCCGGACAAGCGCAGGCCGGCACGGCCGAGGCCAAGAAATGGATAGACAGCGAATTCCAGCCTTCGTCGCTTTCGAAAGAAGAGCAAATGAAGGAGATGGAATGGTTCATCAAAGCTGCCGAACCTTTCAAGGGTATGGAAATCAACGTTCTGTCCGAAACCATTCCAACCCACGAATATGAATCGAAGACCCTCACCAAGGCTTTCGAGGAAATCACCGGGATCAAAGTCAATCACCAACTGCTTGGTGAAGGCGAAGTTGTGCAGGCTGTGCAGACGCAAATGCAGACCAAGCGCAATCTGTATGACGCCTACATCAACGATAGTGACTTGATCGGAACTCACTCACGCCTGCAACTCGCCGTCAACCTTTCCGACTGGATGGCTGGCGAAGGCAAGGATGTCACCAACCCGGCGCTCGACATTGACGACTTCATTGGCAAGTCGTTCACAACGGGGCCGGACGGCAAGCTGTATCAACTCCCTGACCAGCAGTTCGCCAATCTCTATTGGTTCCGCAAAGACTGGTTTGACCGCCCCGACCTGAAGAAAAAGTTCAAAGCCAAATACGGTTACGAACTGGGCGTGCCTGTGAACTGGTCGGCCTATGAAGACATCGCCGATTTCTTCACCAACGACGTCAAGAACATTGATGGCGTGCGCGTCTATGGCCACATGGACTATGGCAAGCGCGCTCCTGACCTTGGCTGGCGTATGACCGACGCCTGGCTGTCGATGGCTGGCGAAGGCTCTAAAGGTCTGCCGAACGGTCGCCCGATCGACGAATGGGGTATCCGCATGGAGCAGGGCTCCTGCAATCCAACCGGCGCATCCGTAACCCGTGGTGGCGGCACCAACGGCCCTGCCGCCGTTTACGCCATCCGCAAATGGGACGAATGGCTGCGCAAATACGCCCCTCCGGGTGCTGCTGACTACGA
>JBNKEN010000472.1:0-1777 GCA_050288805.1 Pseudoalteromonas sp. | reverse complement strand
CTGGCCTACCACGAAGGCATTCCCGGCCACCATATGCAAATTGCCATAGCCCAGGAACTGGAGAATGTGCCCAAGTTCCGCCGTTTTGGTCGTTACACCGCCTATGTGGAGGGCTGGGGTCTGTATACCGAATACTTCCCCAAGGAAATGGGACTGTACAAGGATCCCTATTCAGACTTCGGTCGCCTGGCCATGGAGCTGTGGCGCGCCTGCCGCCTGGTGGTCGATACCGGCGTCCACGCGATGAAATGGACCCGTCAGCAAGGGATTGACTACTATGTCAACAACACCCCGAACGCCACCTCGGATGCGGTGAAAATGGTTGAACGCCACATCGTCATGCCTTCGCAAGCGACCGCTTACAAGGTCGGTATGCTGAAGATCCTGGATCTGCGTGAAAGCGCCAAAAAGCGCCTCGGCGACAAGTTCGATATCCGCGAATTCCACGATGTCGTGCTGAAAAACGGCGCCCTGCCGCTTAACGTGCTGGAAAAGATGGTTGACGATTGGGTTGCCGCCAAACAGGCAGCCTGATTTGCTTGACCTGAAAAAGGCCGCTTTTGCGGCCTTTTTTCTTTTCAGCCGGGAGAATTATTTCTCCAGGTAGGCCTGTACCGTAATGGTGTTTACATGGCAGAGATTTTCACTGACCACCACATCGTATTTATACCAGGCCAGATAGCCGTCCTTTACAACCTGAATGTCGTACACACCGGGGCGTTCACCGGCCCCGGAAAACACGAAACGTTCGTCGCAATCGGGGCCTTCCCGGTTGCTGATGCGCTCTTCAAAATTGCCGTCGCGCAGCGTCACCACGGCGCCGCAGGCAGCCGGATAACCGGTTTCAGCGTCAAATACCTCAACCTTGATGGCCGGAACATATTCCGAGGTACAGATTATCTGCTCACCGCCCGCTGTAAAACGTACGTTGCATCCGCTTGCGGCTAAAGCCAGGGCCACTAACAGGGTTAATCGACTCAGCATCCTCTTCTCCTTTCACTCTGTGACTGGCTTCGAGCCTAATCCGCCAGATAAAATTCCAGCGTACTCACCACGCGAATGCGTTTGATCTGCGGGGTATTGGAATCCCTGTCCTGAATACTGAACTGGCCCTGGCGGGCGGCCTTGATCTTGCCAAGACGGGAATCGGAATCCTGGGCAAATTTTTGCGCTACCTGACGGGCATTTTGCGTCGCCTCTTCCACCATCTGAGGCTTAAGTTCGTTTAGACCGGTAAACAGGTATTCCACCCGATTACCGTATCTGTCCTGCAACACGGCGATATTCTGCTTCGCAAGTTCACCTATCGCCCCGAGGGCATTCATCACCTTTTGCGGGTCCTTGCTGTAAACGGTAACGGTAGAGGTCACCAGATAACGAAACTGCCCTGTGTCGTTGCCGCCGTATTCCCGAGCCTGCTTGTCTATCACCGACTGGGTTCCGGTGCCGATTTCATCGTCACTGAAACCGTGCAGTTTCAAAAATGCCCGCACCGCCTCATTGTTTTTTTGCACCCGCGCCGTCAGCGCGTCAAGGCGGTTGTCAGCATCGGAAAACTGCACCGGCCAGATAGCGGTATCGGCCGCCACTTCACGTTCGGCCAGTCCTTTGACGGAGACGGTGCGATCCATCCCCTTAAATTCCAGCAATCCGTTGCTCAGCACCTTGGCGGTCAGCACCAGTGCCGCACCGAGCACAAGGGCGGGCATGATCCCGAATGATTTTGACGACATAGTTCAGCTCCCTGATTCGATTCACAAATTATTTTAGCCTTGTT
>JBNKEN010000471.1:0-2428 GCA_050288805.1 Pseudoalteromonas sp. | reverse complement strand
GTGGTCGTATCTCGGCCCCTCGATGCGATCCAGTTCCCCCTTCTCTTCGGCACCGATGCGGTATACCACGCCGTACACCTTGTCGCCGACGTTTCCGCTGGCATGAATGGTACATTTGCCCGAGCCGTCCATGCCCGCCTTATCAAAACCGAGGCGATGGCCGCTGAGCACGGCCACGCCTATCTTCTCGGCATTGGGCAAACGCGCCAGCAAACGCCTTGAGGACATGTTAGAGCCATAGGCGAAGTAATAAAGACTCATATCAGCACCACCCTGATGGCCAGTACCAGCAGCACCACGCCGATGCCGCGATCAAACCAATGGCCGCTGCGGTGGAAAAACCCCCTTACCGCCTCGCGGCTCAGCAACATGGACAGAAACGAGAACCAGATCCAGGTTGCCAGCGCCATATACACGCCGTACATCGCCTGCACCTCCTTCGGGGTGTTGACGTCGATCACCAGGGTAAACAACGAGAGGAAAAACAGCGTGGCCTTGGGATTGAGGGCATTGGTCAGAAAGCCGCGCCACAACGCCCGGCCGTCGCTTTCTGTTTCTCTCTTTGGCACCGCGTCCTGCCACTGTTCCGGCGCCACCGATTTACCGGCGCCGAGGGCCTGCACACCCATCCACGCCAGATACGCCGCCGCTATGTATTTCAGCACCATAAACAGCTGAGGCGACTGGGCTATCACCAGCGCAACACCCACCAGGCAGTAGGTGACATGCACCAGAATACCGAGCCCGACGCCGGCGCTGGTAAACAGCGCATTGCGCCTGCCCTGCTGGACGCTTTGTTTAAGCACCACGGCGAAGTCGGGTCCGGGACTTGCCACGGCAAAAAAGTGCGCCAGGGCAATCAGGATAAATTCGTCGAGGTAATTCACGCCGTCACCTGCCGTTCGTCAAGGGCCAACAGCAGCGGGTTCGCCGACCCGGCCAGATAGCCCGCCAGCTGTTTGCGCGCCTGTTTGTAGCCGCTGCGCAGGTGCGGTTTCAGGTGTTTTTCAACCTTCGTTGCGCCCTTGAAATGGGCCACCAACGCCAGCAGAAACACCGACTGCGCCTCATTAAGCGCCGCCCTTCGGTTGGCATAGGGGTTATAGCAGGAACCGCAACCGCCCTTGAACTGGTAGGCGGTATTGCTGAGCATCACGCCGAAACCGAGATAAGAGGCCACCACGTCGATGGCCTGGGGAATGTAATCCTGCCCCCCGGGCGGCGCAATGCGCGCCTGGTAGATAAGCACGGTGGCAAGCCCTTGCGCAAAGCTGGCTATCAGATCCTGGGGTTGGTTGATTTGATTGGGGTTGTAGGAAAGCTCCACCGAATACGGCGGTGCGACCAGCAGCGCTGCATTTTCTCCGCGGCTGATTGCGCCGAAGCGAAACTCGGGAAACGCCCGCGGCGAGGCTGCAGAAGGCGCCACCAGCGCAAGGGGCCATTGCGTCATTCCGGCATAGCCGAGCACCTGGCCAAAGACCTGGCGCGCCATTTCATCGACGCTGGAAACCGCACCGGGAAAAAATTCATTGGTCGGCAGCACCAACCGGGTGTGACGGGAAAAATACTCACCGTCGAAATGCTCATAGGCCCAGACGAAGGTTTCGATAAGCCAGTTCAGCTCACTTTCGTCGAGCAGCGGGCGTGATTTAAACAGGGATAACATAGTTCGCTCAGTCCGAGGTTCCGATTATTGTTATAAGTATGCGAGTCGGGCCGCAAATGCAGCAAAATGCGATAAACTGAAAGCCATAGCGGCCCTGAAAATCGAGGTAACCCGATGTTACGACACGCGCTGGCAATGACCCTACTCGGCTCTAGTTTCGCATCCTCAGCGGAAATTGCAATCACCCTGCAGGGCGGTGAAACCTATGCCATGTCACAAAACACCAACGCGCAATCGCTGACCCTGAACGACAAGAACCACCTGGCGGCAGCGTTCGAACGGCAGCTCCCCGACGCCCGTTACGGCCTCTATTACAGTACCGCAGATCACGGCGTCCGCAATGAGCCGAACCTGACCGCGACGGTTGACTACTGGCTGCTGCAAAGTGCGGCGCGCATACCGCTGAATAGGCAGTTCGATGCCTATCTCGGGGCGGCGCTGGGAGTCAGCCGCATTTCGTTAAGCGGCGCAGACGCTGACAGCTATTTTGCCGGCGGGCTGTATACCGCGATTGAATACGGCTTCCTGGAACGGGCCGCATTGCGGGTGGAATTGAGATGGCTCGCCAGCGCGATGGAGGACCGAACCCGCATCGGGTGCAATACCGACGAGCGCTGCGCCTGGTACCTGGACGGCACCCTGCTGAACCAGTTTCAAAGCAGCCTGGGTTTCAGTTACCGCTTTTAAGCCTGCAGCAAAACACCGCACCAATACGCGGACTGCCAGGTCTTCACTATGCCAACATGCCGGACACTAACC
>JBNKEN010000470.1:0-3947 GCA_050288805.1 Pseudoalteromonas sp. | reverse complement strand
TCCCGTGTTTATCAAGGCGGCGCTCAAGGGCGAAACGGATATTGAGCTCAAGGCGGAAATCAAGAACCAGCAACGTATCGATGCCGACACCGTGGCGCTCGGTATGCAGTTCGAACAAAACGAGCCGTTGCTCGAATTTATTTCGTTTCTCGGTATCGCATAGTGGTTCCGATAACGAATCTGGCCAATCCCTATCGATTGCCATGGCGAAAGGAGATTAAATTGCAACCGACATTCGGAAAGCTCGCCTGTTTAGTGCTGCTGTTGTTTACCCATGTCGCGCAGGCGGCGCCGCTTGCACTGAAAACCGCTTCCCAGCTGCTGAGTGCACCACGCTATTATCGCGATCTCAACAACGGCCAGATGCACGGACTGTGTATAGAGATCATGGCGGCCCTGGAGCAACAGGATCCTGAGCTGCAGTTTTACGGCCAGCAACGCACCCTGCCCTGGGGGAAATTACAGCAACAGTTGCAAAGCGGCGAGGTCGACGTATTTTTCGGCATGTACCGTACCCGGGAAAGAGAAGAAACCTACCGTTTTGCCGACACCCCCTTGTACACCATGACCCACAGGGTCGCGGTGCGCAGTAACGACCACGTTGCGATCAATAACCTGGCCGACATCGCCGCATTGGGCGACGAGGGCAAGGTACTGGTGCTGGCCGAGTCCGGTGCAGCGGGCTATTTACGCGCACACGCTCCTGAAATCCAGCTCATCGAAGTGCCCACCCTGCCGGCGGCCTTGGAGGCCTTGAATCGTGGACTCGGCCGCTTTGTGTATTACCATGAGCTGGGGCTGATAAATCAGATCCGGCAAACCGGGCTGCAAAACGACATCATTATCATCCCCAAGGAGTTTAACCGCTACCAACACTATGCGGCGTTTTCTCCGGGCAGCGATCCGCGGATGATTAAACGCATCGACCAGGCCCTCAAGCAACTCAAGGACAAGGGCACCCTCGCCGCCCTGTATACCAAGTACCTGATGAACTTATAAATTATGTGCATAAAAAAACCGCCGGTCCGGCGGTTTTTTTATGTTCTCGGGAACGTTACTTGCTGAGTTCCAGCATCAACTTGTTGAGACGGGCAACGAAACCGGCCGGATCCTTCAGGCTGCCGCGCTCGGCGAGCAGCGCCTGATCCAGCAGCACCTCGGCCCACTGGGCAAACTTGTCTTCATCCTGCTCGACGTTGAGGTGCTTGACCAGCTGGTGCTCCGGGTTCAGCTCGAATACCGGTTTGGTTTCCGGCACCTTCTGACCGACGGATTCCATCAACTTGATCATCTGCGAACTCATGTCGTGCTCGTCGGCCACCACACAGGCGGGCGAATCGGTGAGACGATGGGTAAAGCGTACTTCCTTGACCTTGTCGCCGAGCGCGGTTTTAACGCGCTCGATCAGGCCCTCAACCTGCTTTTCAGATTCTTCATGGGCCTTTTTGCTTTCTTCGTCATCCATACCGCCGAGATCCAGATCGCCGCGGGTAATCGACTGCAGCTGCTTTTCGTTGAACTCGGTGAGGTAGCTCATCATCCATTCGTCGACGCGATCGGACAGCAGCAAGACCTCGATGCCCTTCTTGCGGAAGATCTCAAGATGCGGCGAGCTCTTAGCGGCTTCATAACTGTCGGCCACCACATAGTAAATCTTGTCCTGACCTTCCTGCATGCGTTCAACATACTGCGCCAGCGACACGCTTTGGGTGGCGTCGTCGTTGTGGGTCGAGGCAAAACGCAACAGGCCCGCAATCGCATCCTTGTTGGCGAAGTCTTCCGCCGGGCCTTCCTTCAGCACGTTGCCGAACTCGTTCCAGAATACCTGGTAGTCTTCCGGCTTGTTCTTGGCCATGCGCTCAAGCATTTTCAGCACTCGCGAGGTGCAGCCCTTGCGAATAGCCTGGGTGATCTTGTTGTCCTGCAGGATTTCACGCGACACGTTGAGCGGCAGATCGTTGGAATCAAGCAAGCCTTTCACGAAGCGCAGGTAGCTCGGCATAAACTGCTCGGCGTCGTCCATGATAAAGACGCGCTGAACGTAGAGTTTCAGGCCGCTCTGACGCTCGCGGTTGTACATGTCGAACGGCGCCTTTTTCGGAATATATAACAGGCTGGTGTATTCGGTTTTACCTTCCACCTTATTGTGGGCCCAAGCCAGCGGCTCTTCCCAGTCGTGGCCCACGTGTTTGTAGAATTCCTTGTATTCTTCCTCGGTGATCTCCGACTTGTCGAGGGTCCACAGTGCCGTGGCGCGGTTGACCGCCTCCCATTCGCCGGGAACCGCCTCAATCTTCTCGCCGTCCGGTCCTTCCGATTCCGCCACCGGCGCACGATACATTTCAACCGGAATCGAAATGTGATCGGAATACTTGGTCACTATGCTGCGCAGGCGATAGTCTTCCAGAAACTCTTTTTCATCATCGCGCAGGTGCAGAATAATCTCGGTGCCGCGGCTTGCTTTTTCTACCTGCTCCAGGGTGTACTCGCCCTCGCCCCGGCTGTGCCATTCGGTGGCCTCGGCCTCGCCCGCCTTGCGGGTGCGTACCGTTACCGCATCGGCGACGATAAACGCCGAATAGAAGCCCACACCGAACTGGCCGATGAGCTGTGAATCCTTGGCCTGGTCGCCGGTCAGGTTTTTGAAAAACTCTGCGGTACCGGATTTGGCGATGGTGCCGAGGGAGCTTATCACCTCGTCGCGGGTCATGCCGATGCCGTTGTCGCTGATGGTCACCGTGCCCTTTTCCTTGTCGGCGCTGATGCGCACGCGTAACTCGGCGTCGCCCTCATACAGGTCGCCGTTCGACAATGCCAGGAAACGCAGTTTGTCTGCGGCATCCGAGGCATTCGACACCAGTTCGCGTAAAAAGATTTCCTTGTTGGAATACAGGGAATGAATCATCAGGTTTAAGAGTTGTTTTACTTCTGTTTGAAAGCCCAATGTTTCTTTTTGGGTAGCTGCTGCCATTGTTTTCTCCGTTAACTTACTTCGCCGGGAACCCCGGTTAATCACTCTTTTTTTATATGGGACGAGCATTGTTAACTTCAAGTGTGAAACCTGAAAAAATTTGCCCGGGTGAGCTGAAACCGATATGTCTGTGGCCTATCGCAGTTCGGCGAACGCTTTTCATGATCGAGCCCGACAAAGGCAGAATAGAAAGCACAGGCCTCTATGCTTTCTATTTCGATAAACGCCTTGCCTGAAAGCTAATCTCAAAACTAACTGACATTGACAACAATGCGACCTCGCACTTTGCCTTCGATTAAGCGCTGTGCGGTATCGCAAACCTGAGATAAAGGTATTTCCGTAGCCACGTCTTCAAGCGTTTTTTTGTCTAATATTTTAGACAATCTATCCCATGCCTCGATGCGATCTTTGAGCGGACGCATAACGCTGTCTATTCCAGCTAACGTTATACCGCGCAATATAAAGGGGGCAACAGTGCCCGGCAGGTCCATACCTTGCGCTAAGCCACAAGCGGCAACGATCCCGCCGTACTTAGTGCTGGCACACGCATTCACCAGGGTATGACTGCCCACCGAATCAATCACGCCGGCCCAGCGCTCTTTGGCTAAGGGGCGTCCCGGTTCTGAGAGTAAATGCCGATCGATAACCTCGCGCGCGCCAAGCGATTTCAAATAGTCAGATTCTTCAACTCTACCTGTGGCGGCCACAACGGTATAGCCCAGTTTAGCGAGTAAAGCAACGGCGTAACTACCCACCCCTCCATTGGCCCCGGTAACGAGGATTTCGCCCGCATCTGGCACAACACCATGTTTTTCTAACGCTGTAACACATAACATTGCGGTATAGCCCGCAGTACCAATTGCCATGGCCTGCTTCGCAGATAAAGATTTGGGTAATGGAATTAACCAATCACTGTTTAATTGTGCTTGCTGTGCCAATCCACCGCAGTGCGTTTCGCCTACACCAAAGCCGTTAA
>JBNKEN010000469.1:0-2921 GCA_050288805.1 Pseudoalteromonas sp. | reverse complement strand
ATGGTGACCGCCGCTTGCCCCCGGTTATCTATTTCGGTGATGAAGTTGTCGTAAAGAGTGCGCAGCTGGCGCTCTTCGGCTTCCTGCAAAAATTGCAGGTGCTGGCTGAGCAAAAAGCCTACGCAGCCGCACAGCAGGAGAAAAAACGCCAGGCTGAAAAATATCTTTCGTCTAAGGTCCACGCTAAAATATCTACCTATATTTTGAAGCGGCCGACGATGGCATCGAGCTGTCGGGTCATGTTGTATACCTTCTCCGCTGCGCCTAACGCCTGCTGCACGTTGGACAGTGAAGAGGTGGCCAATCCGTCAATGGTGGTGGTATTGCGGTTGATCTCATCCGACACATAGGACTGTTCTTCCACCGCGGTGGCTATCTGGTAGTTGAGATCCCGAATCTCGGAGGCCGAAATCTTAACCGATTCAAGGGACTCTGCTGTCGTGCGGGTCAGGTTGACGCCGTTTTTCGCCTGCTCGCGACTTTGCTCTATGGTGCCTACCGCCTCGCGAACGCGTTGTTGAAGGCTGGCGATCATGGTGTTGATCTCTTCGGTAGAGGCCTGGGTACGGCTTGCCAGGGTGCGCACTTCGTCGGCAACCACGGCAAAGCCGCGTCCCTGTTCTCCCGCCCGGGCCGCTTCAATAGCGGCGTTCAGTGCCAGCAGATTGGTTTGTTCTGCAATGCCGCGGATCACGTCGAGTACCGAACCTATGTTGGTGCTTTCGGCGCTGACCTGGGTGATCACCTCGTTGGCTTCCATAATGCAGGCGTCCAGTTGCTCGATGGCGGCAGTGGTATTGCTCAGCAGGTTCATGCTTTCGCGGGATTGCTGCTCTACCTGGTCGGCCGCCTTGGCGGCCTGATTGCCGCTGCGCGAAACTTCATGGATGGTGGTGGTCATTTCGGTGATCGCGGTGGCCACCGAGGTGATCTCATCCCGTTGTTTGGCGGTATGGCCGGTGACCCGGTTCATCATGTCGTTGACGTCTTTGCTCGCAAGGCTCAGTTCGGAACTCGAATCCCTGACCTCGGCGATGGAAACGCGCACTTTCTCTGCAAAGTGATTGAAGGCCTCGGCAAGTTGGGTGAATTCGTTGTCGCCGTCTTGATTAAGGCGCTGGGTGAGATCGCCGTCTCCTTCCGCAATTTCACGCATCGCGCTGACCGCCCGACACAGCGGGGTGGTGATCAAGCGTGCCAGCAGATAGGCGATCGCCACGCCGATGCCAAGCAGGGTCACCCCGATGACAAAGATGGTGGTTTCGGTGCGCGCGATGCGGTTCACATAATCGGATCTGTCCATGGCCAGCTCAATAACACCTATGGTTTTACCGGCATAGTCGCTGAGTTTGGCGGCGTATACGGCATAACTGGTGTCGCTTAGCTCGGTGGTGCTGGTCAGTTGTTCCCTGGTCGCTTGCTGCAACTGTTCGGGGGTCAGAATACTTAGGGGCGCGTTGGTGGTCGCGAGGCGTTTAAAGCCGTTGCCGTCGATGCCGTGCAACGTAATATCTATGTTGTACTTGCTTTTCACCAATTGTAAGAACGACTCATTTAAGGCCATTCCGTACTCGACGCTGCCAAGGTGACGGCCGCCTTGTAACACCGGCACCACGCCGCGGATGCCGAACCCGGCGACGCCCTTTTCGATCCCGGAGACGGTTTTCCTCGAGGCGTTTACATCTTTGACCGTCTGGCGAAAGGCGCTTAGATCATCGCCGAATTTTTCAGGTTTATGAAGGCGTAAAAACGAGCTGGCCGGCGGGGTATGAAACTGGCCCTGCTGAACCCCGAAATCGCGCTGGGCGTTTTTGAAAAACGGCATGCTCAGGGCTTGCAGGGCATCCCGGTCGCCGTTTGCAAACGCCTGTTGAACGGGCTGGAAATCCGCGGTCGCCTGTGCCAACGCGGTCGCCAGCCGACCCTGGGAATCTATTTCCGATAACACGGCCCGATATAGCTGAGACAGTTCCCTGAGCTCGGCCTGTTTTGACATATTACTCAGCGTATTGATGGCGGCCAGCGCCAGAATACAGGTAATCGTCAGGACCAGCAGAGTGAATACGCTGATCAGAATTTTTCGCATGCTGAACCGTTGGAAAATAGATAAGTTATTCATTTAAATACCGATATGAGAAACTTTGGGGTGATATAGATAAGATAGCAGAGAATTATTAAATAACTACTTCTAGAACAAAGTATTAGCGTGAGCTAAAGGGGAAGCGGCGCTCGCAAACCTTGACGACCCTGTATAACCTCAGCGCGCGGACGCCTTTAATCCTGCAGGTTGATTTGCCAGTATCCGACGTCCCGCCATTGGTTGAATTTGAAACCGACCTTGTCAAAATGCGCGACCTTGCGCATGCCCATTTTTTCGTGCAGTGCTATGCTGGCCGGGTTGGGCAGCGTGATGCCGCCGATGGCGGTTTGGATGCCTTTTTCTTTTAGTTGGGTTAGCAGGGTACGGTAAAGCGTGCTGCCTAGCCCGATGCCTTGTGCCTGCTCGGTCAGGTAGACGGTCGTTTCGACCGAAAAGCGATAGGCGCTTCGTTCCTTCCATTTTGTGGCATAGGCGTAACCTACCAGGGTATCGCCGACCATTGCGACCAACCAGGGCAAGCCGCAGCCCTGCACACTGTCGATGCGCTGCCCGATCTCTGCCGCCGATACCGGGCGTTCTTCAAAGCTTACCGTCGTGTTTTCGACATAATAGTTATAGATATCGGCAATGGCCTGTGCGTCATTGGTTGTTGCGTTTCTTATCATATCCATTCTTTACCTTTACATCGTGTATGCACTAAACCATTTAAAAATAAGTGGGGTAAGATTGTTGTTATGTGTTTATCAGCAGCGCTGCAGTGGCAAAACAAAACAACGAGATTAACAAACCGAAAAAAGGGATCTTAAACCAGTATTTTCGC
>JBNKEN010000468.1:0-3458 GCA_050288805.1 Pseudoalteromonas sp. | reverse complement strand
CTATTATTTTAACTGGACCCTGAAAATAGAAACGGATTTTCAGCGTCCCTTTATTCCCAGCCACGGGAATATGGCGGACCTGGATTTACATCCCGATCAGGCTAAGGAAAAACTGGCGGCTTCCCTGCGCCGTGCATTTTCCGGCATCGTCGCCGGCAACGTCAAGGATGAAGGGATACGCGCGATCAAGCAACATGGGCCCTTTATTCTGAAGGGTCAACAGGCGTTGATGCGCGACATGGATCTGCTGCTGCAAGCCTTCGTCGAGCAAGGGCGAATGAAACTGCCCGGCAGCAAGTACGAACCCTGCTACACGATAAAAACCTGATGGCGACGCAACATCTGGTTCTCATCGACGCCCTCAACCTTATCCGCCGTATCTACGCGGTGGATGAGGCAGAGGGCCGCGGGAATATAGAACATGCCCTTAAAAATGCGCGCCAACGCGTACTGACTGCCAGCCGTAAAATCAGGAAAACCTTGGCGCCGAGTCACGGTATTGCGGTCTTCGACGGCGACCGCAGCTGGCGTTACCATTTCGAGCCCACCTACAAGGCGGCTCGAGCCCCCATGCCTGAGGCATTGAAAGAAGCCCTGCCGGAATTTGCAAACGCCTTTATCGAGGCCGGATTTACCGCCTATCGTCCGGAGCGGGATGAAGCGGACGACGTGATTGCCAGCATCGCCTCCAAGGCGCGCAAACACGCCATCGACTGCACCATCATTTCCACCGACAAAGGCTTTTTGCCGTTACTGGACGAAGGCGTCGCGGTTTACGATTACTTTAAGCAACAAGCGATTGCAAAGAGCGACGTGTCGGAAAAATTCGGTCTGAATCCTAAGCAACTTTGCGAGTTTTGGGCCCTTGCGGGGGATAAAACCAACGACATTGCGGGGGTTAAGGGAATAGGTGAAAAAACCGCAAAACAGCTGCTAACGCAATACGGCACAATCGGTGCAGCGCTGGCCAGTGATGAATTGCCCGGCAAGTTGGCTGTAAAACTGCTGCCGCAACTGGACGCCTGTGCCAAGGCCAAGCAACTTGTCACCCTGAGAAGGGACATAGAACTCGGGTTCAGTCTCAGGCAGTTGCGTTTGGACGCGTCCTGATGCATTAAACTGGTAAAAGGGTATACTTGGCTCGCAGAATCAAACTGGGTTTATAGAATGATGGTAAAAAAAGTCCTCCGTTATGTCATTTTGGGCATTGGTATTTATGCGCTGATAGCGGGGCTGGTGATCACCTTTTATAAGGACGACCCGGGCGCCATGATCTGGCAGGACAGAGAGGCCTACAATAAACGCTTTATCGCCAAATTGTCTGCCGATGAACCCAGGCAGATTGAAGAGGTGCTCGATGTACTAGGCACCCCGGATCTCACCTTCGTTAAAAAACGCGGCGACGACCTCTACCAGATTGTTTACTACCGCACCCAGCACGTCAAATCAGACGGGATCACCACCCAGGACGAATGCACCGGGCTGCTGTTTAAAAACAAACTGCTGATCCTGTGGGGGCCGAGTGCGGAAACAGCCTACAATGACGGCGTCTAATACCACCAGCGGCAAAAACGTCAGCCCCGCATCCCTCGCCCGGTTGCCCGCTGACATAAAACGTTTGTTGGCACTCTTCTCCAGCAAAGAGGAATGGCGTAAGAGCTACCCCCTGCTCGCAAAGCTTGCCGAGGATATGCAACGGCACTACCAGTCGGCTCCCCTTGTTATGCAGGCGCAACTGAGCCTGTACCGACAAAAGTATGGTTACACCGAAAACTTGGCATTCAATACCCTGATTTTGGCGTGCACCCTCAGTGAATGCCAGGGTTACAGCAAGGAAGACGGCCAGACCATGGCCGCCGCAGCCCTCGCGACGCTACTCTGCGTTCGGCAGGAATCTGACATCCTGGCCCTTGGCGAAACGCTGGATCCGGAGCAAAAAAAGCGCTGGCAATACCGCTATCACCTGGCGCTCAAAATGCTGACAGAATCGGGGACGCCACAACCTGCGCTATCCGGTATTTTGGCAAAACTCGACAAGTATCGCCGGGCGCTGGTCGACGGCGGGCAGATCATGTTGTACGACGGCATGACCAGGTTGGTCGCCATCGCGACTATATTGGCGCACAAAATCACCTTATCCCCGGCACGCCCGGCCCTTTCATTACGCGAGGCCGTCGCCGACCTCTACATTCGAACATCGGACCCGCACGCACAGCAGCTGCTGAAACGGTTGCAGGGTGAACTCGGCGATTGCTTAGCCGGCACCCGGCTGCAGCTCGGCGACAAATACTATCTTTACGTCGGCGAAACCGCCGAAGACACGCGCTTGCTGGCAGAGCTCTCCAGCAACAACATAAAAATGCGCTCATCGAAGCAGATATTTTCTGTCGCGTCGCGCCAGACAAAGGTGGACGACGAGCGCATCGCCTTTGCGCTCTGGTTCCACTGCCTGCCCCATATAAAAGCGCGTTCGCAACAGGAAGCGTTACCGGATTTAGATAGCCTGTTCGATGCTTTAAGCGGCAGCAATCAGTCTTACGGCAAGCTGGTTAGTATCCTCGCACCCTACCCTGCGCTGACCAAGCTGGTGCAGCAATCCGCCGAGAGCTACAATCGCGAGGGACAAACAGCCGCTAACCTGCGCCACGCGCTTTCCATGGTCGGCAGCTACAATGCCCCGCCGTTCGTCAGCAGGGTGATCCTGCAACACCAACTTATGGGGATCCGGCATCCGCTGGATAGTCATATTAAGGCGCGAGTGCACGGCGTATTAGCGGTATGCCGTTTGGTCTTGTCGAAACGTCAGGATCTCCATTTCGAACACCCCGCCGCCTGTTTGATGGCCTACCTGCTGTTTTTATGTACTCATGGTTCATCCTTGATTTCACGCAGTGTTCACGGGTTTGATGAGTCAACCTCGGAACAGGTGCTGCCGCTGGCATTGATTCTCGGTAGTCCTAAACCGGAGTCCGCTGCGTTAAGCGGATTTTTGCGCCAGCATGTGGGACACAACCGTTGGGCTGAGGCGTTGATACAGAGCGAGACACAGCAAAAGAACGAACTGTCCGGTAACGCCCGTTATCTGGCAACAATAAAGCTCTTATGCTTTTTGGTTTTTTTGCCGGGATTCCGCCCCTCCGCCTGGCAAAAACAACTGCTCGAAACCACGAGCAAAGAGCTTGAATGGAAAAACGGCGAGCAGCTTGCGCAGTCGCTCGTCGAATTAGGGTTGTACAGCGGTCTATAAGCGGCGCCGTCACGAACGGATAAAAACTCACCATTTACGCATAAAAAAGCAGAAAACCGCCGCCATCACGGCACAATGCTGGAAAATTTGGCGAGAAATTGCTATAAAGGCCAGCTGAATTTTCATCGGCGGTGTACGCTTCTGACAAGCTGACGGCGAATGCACCCCGTTCTTATAGTTTAAAGGAAAGATTGAATGGCTAAGCAAACCA
>JBNKEN010000467.1:0-2452 GCA_050288805.1 Pseudoalteromonas sp. | reverse complement strand
GCTGCTTTGGCACACCTTGTCTGCGTCCCCGGCGCTGACCAGCTTTTTTGCCGGTGCGATTGTGCTGCTGATCCTGGTCTTTCAATTGACCGTGAGCAACTACACCTGGCATCACCTTGCCACGCTCAAGCAATACAAGTTCGGTCGCTACGCCACCTTAGTGATTTTGGTTTGTTTTACCCTGAGCCACAGTATCCACATCTGGGCAGACGCGAAACTTAATTTTGATATCACCAAACAGGATAACGTACTGCCGCTTTCCTATCCGACAACGGCAAAAAGCCTGCTGGCTAAAAACGACTTGCTGGATATGGAACGCTACAACAAGGTGCGCAACCTGTCTGTTACACAAAACAACGTTGAATATCAAATGCCAGCCCCGTTGGCTGAGTGCAGCGAACCGGCCGCGGCCAATGTCGATATTTTTGTTTTCCAAAGCGAACGCGAGCTTAGGGATTTTGCCGGCCGCCATAAGCTCGGCAGCAACAATCAGCTTCTCCAGGTCAGTATCCCGGAGGATAACCTGTTTAACCTGATCTACGGCCTGCCGGCGTACTACCAAGGGGCACTCGTTCCACTCGCGCAGGCGCCAGCCTGGACAACACGCATTGCAGCACTCGCCGTGCAAGGGAGCGACACTATGGCGTTTATAGGGCAAAACCAGGACGCTCAACTACGGGTTGTCATGGCGAACGGACGCGAAAGCGTGCGTGAATCGGCAAAGATCTTTGCATTTTCGCTCGATAATACCGGCCACGAAGGCATTGCGGTGACACCGCTTTTCAGCAACGATCGAACGTTTAACCGCTATCCGAACCTGATCCAGCCCGCCGACATCTTAACGACCGTGGTGAGCGAATATTGGCATTGTCCGGCTCTTGCCGCTCAAACGCTGCTCGGCAAGAACATTTACCGCGATGAAAGCGCCTCGGGCCTGAATTATTCGGACGGGGTATTTATCACCTATAAAAAGGACCGAATCACCTTGGTTCATGCCGACGGAAGTTATAAAAACCTGTCTGCAGCGCAGGGCTTTACCGTAGAACAAAAGCTCGATGTACCTTTTTTGATCCAGAGTATCAAACAACTTAAGTCTTTTACTCCCCATTAACAGTGCCCGGCGAAACGGTCTAAACTGCAAATGTACACTTGGTAAAAGGAGATTACTATGTACCGTTTCGCCCTGCTCTTATTGTGTTCAATGCCGGCAATTGCATCCGACACCCGCACCCTTTACTACAAATGCGAAGGCTCGCAAGGCGTGATTTTCAGCCAGTATCCCTGTAGCAGTAACGCGGTTCAACACGAAATCACCCATTCCAACACGACTCAAGCCAAACCCGCGGAAAACTATGTTAAGCAGCTAAACCGGCTGGAAAAAGAACAAAAGCACAGGCAGGTCACGCTGGAAATAAATTTACTTGAGCATAAAATTGCCAAGCTTAAGCGTGAACGTGAGAACCACAAACGTGCAGAACAAGACAAGCTTACTCACGTCATGTCCGACAACGAACGTAAAAAGCTGGCAAAACTGGTGAAAGCGAATATCAAACGCATCGACAAGGATTACGACCGGCGTATCAAGGAGACCCGGCAGGAAATCGCCCGCCACGAAAAGTCGCTTTCGGCATATAAATAGCCCGCATCGACAAAATGCTTGTCAAAGGCCGGTCAAATCCCGTAGTCTGAACTGGTCTGATCTTCTGAGTTGTTCGGGAAGCCGATGCGCGCAAAAAGAGTGGCCGAGCTGATCCTGGCCGGTTTTAAACATCATTACGACACGTTCCAGGCGGTTACCGCCAGGGCGCCGTCGGCATTTTCCCGTGCCGACTGGAACGAACAAAACGCCATCGCCAAAGAGCGTATCAGCTATTACGATGCCCGGGTCAACGAAACCATAGTCCGCCTGAAAGAGCGAGAGCCCTGCGGGCACCTCGACGAGACTTTGTGGCTCGATGTGCGGGATCACTACCAGCAACTGCTGACATTTCATCCCCAGGCCGAGCTTGCAGAAACCTTTTACAACTCCGTGTTTTGCCGTCTTTTTCACCGCCGTTATTTCAACAATAATTTCATTTTTGTTGAAACAACGCTCCGGGATGCCCCGTCCCTGCCGGTAGAAGCCGAGTACCGAAGCTATTTCCCCGTCTGTGACGGCCTCAAACCCACGGTCCGTAATATACTGATGCAATTCGATTTCGGCGCACAGTTTGTCGATCTTGAAAGAGATATTCGGCTGTTGCTAAAGGCCTTTCTGCGCCAGGCACCGGATACCCATGTGGCGAGCCACCAGATGCGCTTCGATATTCTCAAGGCCCCGTTTTACCGCGGCAAGGCTGCCTATATTATCGGCCGTGTGGTATCGAAAAACGGGGTCCAACCCTTTATCGTTCCGATCTTGCACCAGGGTAAAAAAGGCCTCTTTATCGATGCCCTGCTGACCCGCTCCTCG
>JBNKEN010000466.1:0-44648 GCA_050288805.1 Pseudoalteromonas sp. | reverse complement strand
ACCGAGGTCGAACCGCAGGTAACGTCGGCGAACAAGGTTTTCCTGGCGGTGCAGCCCTTGCTCGAGGGGCAATCCGTGCTTAGCCGCTCGGTCAGTGCCGTGCAGGGGATCCTGATGGCACTCGGAGAAGAATGATGCTGGACAGACTGATACAGTTTTCGCTGACCCAGCGCCTGTTCGTGCTGGTGGTGTTCGCCGTGCTGGTGCTGCTGGGCGCGCGAGCCTGGCAGCAGATCCCCGTCGATGCCTTTCCCGATATTTCACCGACCCAGGTGAAACTGGTGCTCAAGGCGCCGGGGATGACGACGGAAGAAATTGAAAAGCAGATCACCCAGCCGATAGAAACCGAACTGCTTGGGATCCCGCGTCAGGAAATGCTGCGTTCGACCACCAAGTACTCGATCACCGCCATTACCCTGGACTTTGCCGAGGGGACGGATATTTACTGGGCCCGCCAGCAGGTCAGCGAACGCCTCGCCGGTATCATGCCCAACCTGCCGGATATCGTCTCCGGCGGCATGGCGCCGATGAGCACCCCGCTCAGCGAGATCTTTATGTTTTCGGTGAATAACCCGAGCATGTCGCTGCGGGAACGGCGTTTTTTGCTCGACCGCCATATTCGCCCGTTATTGCGTACCGTGCCCGGAGTGGCCGACGTGAATACCCTGGGCGGCTTCGTGAAAACCTATGAAATTCGCCTTGATCACGCAAAAATGCAGCAGCTTGCCATAAGTATCGAGGAGATCGAGCAGCGCATCAGGGAAAACAATATGAACGGCGGGCTGGGCCGCCTTGAACAGGGCAACGACACCCTGATCGCCCGTACCGAAGGGCGTTTCCAGCAGATTGAAGACCTCGCTTCTTTGGTGATCCGGTCGCAAAACGGCGAGCTTGTCCGTTTGTCGGACGTGGCCGAGGTGTCGCTCGGCAACCTGACTCGTTACGGCGCCGTGAGCAAGGACGGCAGCGAAACGGCGCAGGGCCTGATCATCGCGCTGAAAAACGCCAATACCGCCGAGGTGGTGAAAAACATCAAGCTGAAACTGGCGGAACTCACCCCATCGCTGCCCGAGGGCACCGAGATCAACGTGTTTTACGACAGGCACAGCCTGATAGACACCGCCATCAATACCATCAGCAGCGCCTTGTATGAGGCCATCGCCCTGGTGATCGTGATACTGGCGCTGTTTTTGGCCAACCTGCGGGCGTCGCTGGTGGTGTCGCTGTCGTTGCCGCTGGCGGCCCTGCTGACCTTTATCCTGATGCAACAGGCAGGTCTGACCGCCAACCTGATGAGCTTGGGGGGACTGGTTATCGCCATCGGCATGCTGGTGGATTCCTCCGTGGTGCTGGTGGAAAATATCGTCAACCAGCTGGCGCGAATGCAGCAGCACCCCAAGCTGCATGCGGTGTATCGCGCCTGTAAGGAAGTGTCCGGGCCCGTGGTGTCGGGCACCATCATCGTGGTGATCGTGTTTGCGCCCTTGCTGACCCTGACCGGTTTGGAAGGCAAGCTGTTTACGCCGGTGGCCCTGACCATCGTATTTGCCATGCTGTCGGCCCTGGTGCTTTCGTTAACGCTGATCCCTGCCATTGCCTCCCTGGTACTCAAGCAGCAGGCGGTCAACAAACCCGGCTGGCTGATCTGGCTGGAACAGCGCTACCGCAAGAGCCTGCAAAACACGCTGAGCGCGCCTCGCTTGTTTGTAACGGTGACCGTTGCTTTGTTTGTCGCCAGCCTGGGGGTGTTTCAGCTACTGGGTAAAAGCTTTATGCCGCAGATGGACGAGGGCGACATCATAGTGCAACTGGAAAAGTCGCCCAGTATTACGCTGAGTGCGTCGGTGGCCATCGACAAGCAGGTCGAGCAGCGCCTGCTCGATGCGGTGCCGGAAATCGTGCAAATCGTGGCGCGAACCGGATCGGACGAGCTGGGTCTGGACCCCATGGGGCTCAACGAAACCGACGTGTTTATGGAATTGCGTCCGTCCGAGGAATGGCGCTTTGCCACCAAGGGCGAGCTGATTGCGGCGATCCGCGAGGTACTGCAGGGCTTTCCCGGGATGAATATCGGCTTTACCCAACCGATTCAGATGCGGGTCTCTGAAATGCTCACCGGCGGCACCGGCGATGTGTCGATCAAGGTATTCGGCGAAGACATGTCGACCCTGGCGGGCCTGGCGGACAGCATTTCTGCCATTGCCCAGCAGGTCGACGGCGCCGTCGATGTCAAGGCGGCGATCATCGAGGGGGGCGATTATCTCAATATCCGTTTGCATCAGGAGGTGGCGCAACAGTTCGGCCTGACCACTCAGGGGCTGACGGAGATGATCAAAAACCAGCTTGAAGGGCGCGCCGTTTCGGCGATTATCGAGGGGATTCAGCCTACGCCGATCCAGTTTTCTGCCAGCCAGGCCAACTGGCGGGTCTCCACCACGGACGATCTGGCAAGTCTGCCGATCCTGTTGCCCGGTGGCGAGCAGTTACCGCTGCGCGAATTGGCCGAGCTGAGCTTTAAATCCGGGCCTTTGCTGATCAAACGGGAACGCGGACACCGCTTTGTGGCGGTCAGCACTAACGTCGAGCAACGCGACGTGGTGGGCTTCGTGGAAGAGCTTAAGGGCAAAATTCAGGCCGAAGTCGATTTCCCTGCCGGTTATACGGTGGAATTCGGCGGCGAGTTTGAAAGCCAGCAACGGGCGGCTCGGAACCTGATGATAGTGGTGCCGGCGGCGCTGCTGCTGATCTTCTTTATCCTGTTTACCACCTTCAACTCGGTGCGCCATGCCCTGCTGATCCTGGCGAATATTCCGTTTGCCGTCATGGGCGGTATTTTTGCCCTGTATGTCACCGGGGAATACGTGTCGGTGCCGGCCTCGGTGGGCTTTATCGCCCTGCTCGGGGTGTCGGTACTGAACGGCGTGGTGATGCTGAGCTATTTCGAACAGAACCGCCTGCTCGAAACCCGGCTCAACCGCCGGGTGGTGGACGGCGCCGGCAAGCGCCTGCGTCCGATCCTGATGACGGCATCGACCGCCATCTTCGGTCTGTTGCCGCTGGCCTTTGCCCAAGGTCCCGGGGCCGAAATCCAGAAGCCGCTGGCTATTGTGGTGATCGGCGGTTTGTTTACCGCCACGGTAACCACCCTTTACCTGCTGCCAGTGTTTTATTCTTTTATGGAGCGCAGACACCATGAATGACGTGTTGTTTACCTTTATCGTCCCCGAACTGCTGAAGGACGATGTGGTCGATGTCTTGACCACCCAGGACTATATCAGCGGATTCAACCTCATCGGCATGAACGGCTACAGCCAACAGCACCGTCATTTCAGCGTGCGGGAACAGGTGCTTGGATTTCGCGAACTGAACAAGTTTGAAGTGATCATCGACATGGCGCAGAAAGCACTTTTAATTGAGGCGCTGCGCGAGGTGTGCGGCCCGGCAAAGCTGCGCTACTGGCTGGCGCCGATCCTGGAAACCGGGCACTGGGAATAAATCATGTGTTGAGTTCGCATCGGCGTTCATGCTGGGCTAACTTGAGATTACACCGGGAAGGAGAAAATCGATGAGTAATCTCAGTCAGGAACGCGAAATGCGCTGCGACTTTGCCGACGGATGTGGCGCCGTCAGCCAGATCATTCGCCCTAAGGATACCGATCTCGGCGGATTCGCGGTGCGGCGGGCGCTGCCCAACCGACAGTTGCGGCGCGTCGGCCCCTGGGTCTTTTTCGATCATATGGGACCGGCAAGGTTTCCCGCCGGGCAGGGGATCGATGTCAGGCCCCATCCCCACATCAATATTGCCACGGTCACCTACCTGTTCGAGGGAGAAATACTGCACCGGGACTCTCTCGGCAGTTATCAGGCCATTACGCCCGGTGATCTCAACCTGATGGTGGCCGGGAGCGGTATCGTCCATTCCGAACGCGAGTCGCCGCAAACGCGTGCGCAGCCCCATGCGCTGCATGGCCTGCAATTGTGGCTCGCCCTGCCGGAAGAGGCGGAAGAAACAGCGCCTGCGTTTTATCACTATGCTGCCGATTCCTTACCGCAAACCTCAGTGGATGGCGTGCCGGTGAGAGTGATGATGGGCCAGGCATATGGACTGAGTTCGCCGGTGAAAACCTTCGGCCCTACCTTGTATATCGAAGCCAGATTGCAGGCCGGTCAGTCGCTTGTATTGCCCGATGCCGAGGAACGTGCGCTGTATGTCGTCAGCGGCTCGGTACGTTTGAAGGATACCTTGCTGGCGCAGTGGAATATGGCGGTGTTGGCGTTCAATCCCGACGTATGCGTGGTGGCAGAAGAGGATTGCCAGATTGCGCTAATCGGCGGCGGCGCCGTGGGACACAGGTATCTGGACTGGAATTTTGTCTCGAGCCGCATCGAGCGGGTCAAGCAGGCAAAACGCGATTGGATATCCGGGCGTTTTGAACTCGTACCGGGCGACGAGAGGGAATTTATTCCCTACCCCACTGAGGAGTAGGGAAAGGGCATTACTTCTGCTGCAGATCGCTGATCAGCTTCTTGCCCTGTTTTTCCTGCTCCGCCATTTCTTCCTGGGTCAGGCAGACGCGGGTCGGGATATTGGAGCCCGTGGGCTTGACCATTTTGCAGATCAGCCCGTCTTTGTTGGCTGTGGCGTCGCCGTTGGCGGCGCAACCGGCCAGGAACAATGTCGCCAGCCCGGCGGTTATCCATGTTTTCATCTTGAATCCTCTACTTGTTGATTTATCGGGCCGCTCTGCCCGCGGCGTTCAGCGGCGCGGCTACTTTGCCACAACTGGCAGGGGGAGAGAAAGCAAATCCCGAGGAACGACGAACAAATGCGTTGAACCCGGTATCGGGAATGTCGGCGTTTATTTGCCGTCTGCGCTGTGTTACAAAGGCAAAAAAGCGAAGGATTCGGTTTATGTCGCCTCAACCTGGTTATATTCGGCATCTGCACGCGTTTCGCGGCTTTGCCATTCTTAATATTGTCGGTGCCCATGCCTGGTCGTTTATGATCTTCTGGACCGGGTCGCTTGATTCCACCGCCCTGAAAGGGATTTTTTACACCACCGAAACCCTGTTTCATGGTGCGACCCTGTATTTTGCGATTATTTCCGGCTTGCTGTTCAGTCGGGTATTACAAGACCGCGGCTGGCACGCGTTTTTTAAGAGCAAGACGGTCAACGTGTTGTTTCCCTATGTGCTGTTGTCGCTGGCGTTTACCGCCCTGTTCTGGCAATTCGCCGCAGAGCGCAATACGAACGCCGGATTCCCCGAGACCCTGGCGGACAACCTGGTCAGCGGCGGCGCTGCCATTCAGTTCTGGTATATGCCGGTGCTGTTCGTGTTGTTCGCCCTAACGCCGCTGCTTGCGCGAATTCAGCGCTCGGCTCCGTGGCTTTTCTGGTTGCTTATTTTGGCGCCGCTGGTGGTGTCGCGCAGTGCTTTTCCCGATTTTTTGCGGCCCCAGTCGTTTGTTTACTTCACCGGTGCCTATGCGCTCGGCATGTGGCTCGGCAGCCATTACGAGCGTGTGCAAACGTGGTTGACCGAGCATCTCAAATGGCTCGCCTTGGCGGCGATAGTGACGACGGCAGCCCTGTTCGGCCTGTATCTGATCGACTATCGTCCGGAAGGATTTTATTCCGTGCGGCAGACCTTGGTATATGTCCAGAAGGTGGCTATTTGTCTGCTGGTGCTGCATTGGTTTTCCATCCGTGAAGCGCGCCTTCCGGGCTGGCTTTTCGTGCTCGGCAGCTACGCCTTTGCCATTTACTTCCTGCACGTTGAATTTATGGCCCTGGCCATCGACACCTGGCGCCCCTGGCTCGAAACGGCCAGACCGGCAAGCCTGATAGGCCTGTTCGGTACGCTCAACTTTGTTGCGGCAATCGCGGGCAGCCTGTTGCTGGCATTTGTGGTTAAGAAAATAGCCGGGCGTCATTCCCGCAAACTGGTCGGCGCCTGATAAGTGAAATGATTGGCGCGCCCGTTTTACGGGTAGCGACCCGGGCACCTGAGCACGATTTCCGTGTCCGTTTGGCGTCTGTGCAGGCCGAATAGCAGAATATTTACCCTGGCCAGGGCAACATAGATAACCTGCCCGTCGGGGTCGAACGCGACGGCCACCGTATCGGCTTCCTTTTGCACCTGCAGCATGTTGTGCTCCGGCAAAAATTGGCTGGCGGCGCCATATTGTCTGGCGCGTTCGGTGATGGACTCCTTTGATGCATCGCAGTGGAGGCTTCTGGCAAAGGCGTCGGCGTTCGGCCAGTTACGGTAGCAGGCGCTTAGCGGCAGCAGCATCAAGAAGAGTAAAAATCGCTTCAACATGAAAACCTCCCGGTTCGGGTCTTCATTAGAAGCATAGTGTTGCGGGCACCTGCATGCCAGCAATGCGGTGCATTTGCGAAACCATTTTTACCCAGCCTGATGGTGGCGGCTAGCGGCGGGGTTTATGGCGGGAATGTCCCGTCCTATGCCTGCATTTATCAAAGCAGCGCCCGGAGTCGGCTATCGGCGGAAGAACCGTTCAGCGTCCCGACAGGGATGACAGCATTGAGTTTGCTGCGATAAGGATGGATATGCCAGGTTGCGCTTTCTTCCTTGCTTGGTTGCTCGGCCAGCACCTTAATCACAAAGCCGTCGGGGTGAGCCTGACTCCAGGCCTGTATCGCCCGTGGCGTGTCCTCGATGATCGTCAGCGGAGCTTTGAGCCTGCCCAGAAACTGGAACTGCGCATGGTACTTACCGGCATAGGCAACGGGGTGACCGGATGCCTGAATGGCGGCGATCTCCTTTGCCGTCGGGCTCACATCGTAGGCCAGTTTTAATACCGGAGAGATCGCGGGCAAGAGCGCTAAAATGCCGATGCAACTTGCAACCAGCAACAGTTGAAGTTTGAGCACGGGAGCGTCGCTCAGTTTTTTCAGATACGGCATCAGTAATACGAATACCGCCATGAGCAGGGGTAGCAGGGCCCAAAACTTATCCACCCTAATCAGGCTCGGCTCCATTAACGGCAGCGTCCGCTGTAACAGCGTGTCGGCCGACATTATCAATCCGGTGACGGCCAGTAACGCCAGCACCAGCAGGGGTTCGTGCCTGAAAGTCTCCGCATTCAGTTTGGCCGCCAGGAAGATCGCCAGCAAGGGGAATACCGGGTACAGGTAATGTATCTGCTTGCCGCTGATAAGGCTGAATATCAGGAGCACCAACGCAAGGGAAAGCAGGATCGCGCTGTCGTGGCTGCCGCCGCGTTGCCAGTGAGTTTTTTTCCATGCCGCAATCAGGAATGGCCAGGGGAAGAGCAGCACGGGCAACATCATCAGATACCAATAGAGGGGGCGGGCATGGGCAAAGGATTTGTGTAAGCGTCCTACCGATTGATGCCAAAATACGTCGAAGGCGAAGCCGTCGCCGGCCGACATTATCGCGGGCAGCGCCCAGGCTAAAAGTACGGGCAGGGAGACCAGTATGCCCAGCGTACATCCCTTGAGCCAGACCTTGCCGCTGACCATGTTGTAGCGACGCCATAAACGAAAACTGAACATAAAAGGCAGCAGGTAGACGAAAATAACCGGTCCCTTGGTGAGCATGCCCAACCCGCTGGCGATACCGGCCAAAATGGCATAGCGATAGCGCCCGCTTTCACCGAAATGCCAAAGGGCCAGATAGGCAGAGAGCACAAACACCGTCAGCAGCAGATCGAACATGACGGCCGGAACGTACAGTTGCCAGCCGAGAAAGCTGAGCAGGATAAGGGGGCTTAAACTGGCCGCCGTGGGGTTATCCGGATAAAGACGATTTGCCAGTTTGCCAACCAGCGGATAGCTAAGACAGGCGATCACGGGAATGCAGAGTCGCGCCGCGGTTTCCGATACGCCGAACAGGCCCCAGCTCAGGTTGATAAGCCAAAACAGCAAGGGGGGTTTATGGCCGTAAAACTCGCCGTTCTGGTGAGGGACCAACCAGTTGCCGCTTTGCCACATTTCCCAGGCAACGGAAAGGTAACGGGTTTCGTCGACCGGAAGCAGGGGGCGTGAGTACAGGTGTGCCGCTATGATCAGCGCAGCGAGTACAAACGTGAGCAATAAGGTTAAGCGTTCTTGGGTGTTTTTCATTGTTGTTATCATATATCCAGGCGCGATCCCTAGCCTGCGGAAAACGTATGTTGTTTTTATGAAAGATAGATTAATTTTTATATAAATCAATTAAGTGAATGTCATTTTTCGGGAACGTTAAGGGAGGATTCCTGGTTGTTTCGGGTAAATGCAAACTTGATTCGGCTGAGCACTCGATCTGCTCTGCGGGGAGGAATTGAAAGGTTATTGTTGCTGTTCCGGTGCTCGGGAAGGGCGGCTTAACAGGTAGCCGAGAACGCAGATTTCCAACGTTGCGACCATCAGTATCAGCCACGGCGGTTGTTGTTTGTAAGCAAGGACCAGTAATCCCGAACCCATCCCCAGTGCAGCCAGGGTTTTCGCTTTGGTCGGGACGACCCCGTGACGACGCCACTGTACCAACGACGGGCCGAACCGGGCGTGGGTCAGCAGCCAGTTTTCCAGTCGTGGAGAGGAACGGGTAAAGCACGCCGCCGCCAGAATTAAAAAGATGGTGGTCGGCATTACCGGGAGCAGGGCGCCGATAAAACCCAGCAATACGCACACCATACCCGCTATCAGGTAGACGACGCGTTTGGAATGGTAAAAACCGGGTCTTAAATTCATTTATCTAGCTCTGTCAGTTGGTTATCTGTAACATGGGCTTTGTTAAGATGATTCTAGCATAACACCAAGCCGGTTGCCGAAAGTCAAATTCCGGGTAACTGAGTTGTTAGCGATGGCCGTCGTGCCAAGTTGCCGCTTTGCCAGACCAGCGTACTTTCGGTAAGGGCGTCGGCCGGTAATTTGAAGTTTATTCAATAGCAAAATATTATTTATGAAAGCATCTTAGCCCAATTCGTCTAAGGCCCGTTTTCCTAACAAGGACATACCATGAAACTTTCTCCATCAGTTGCTATCGAGCATACCGAATCCGGTTTGGAATTTATCTCCGTCAACGCGCCGTTTTGTCGAGCCCGGATCTTTTTGCAGGGAGCCCAGTTGAGTGAATTTGTGCCCGCAGGAAAAAAGCCGTTGATTTGGGTGTCGGAAGCGGAAGACTATCTGGCGGGTAAGAGCATTCGCGGCGGTATTCCTGTGTGCTGGCCCTGGTTCGGCGTTCACGCCAATCCCGAATGGCCAAGCCATGGCGTTGCCCGCACCATGATCTGGCGGGCGGAACAGGTGGATGAACGGGCGGATGAAATACGCATCAGTCTGTCGTTACCCATGAACCATATGGACGAGACGTTTTGGCCGCATAAATCCTCCCTGACCATTGAGTTTATGTTGAGCGACAAACTGGAAGTACGCCTCACCAATACCAACCTGGGCGACGAGGAGTTTACCCTAACCCAGGCGCTGCATACCTATTTCCCTACTCCGGCCATCGAAGAAACCCAGGTCGACGGGCTGCAAGGCGCGAAATACATCGAGTTCGGCGAGGGGCCTTATTATCAAGACAAGGAAGTACATTTCACTCGGGAAACCGATATGGTGTACACCCACGCATCCCCGGCACAAAAGATCATGACCCCGGACGGCATCATAGAAGTGGCAAGGGTCAACTCCCATTCCTGCGTACTTTGGAACCCCTGGGTCGAAAAATCGAAACGGCTCTCCAATTTCCTGGAAGAGGATTATCACCGAATGCTGTGCCTGGAAGCGGCCAATGTGATGGACGATGCCGTGACGCTGGCGCCCGGTGAAAGCCATACCCTGGTAACCCGTATTCACTGGCTATAGGTGTAGCAAGTTAGCGGATAAAAAGGACACGGCAGCGGTAAAACGGGCCGTGTCTTTTTTTGTGTATCAGTGCTGTGTTTTGTTCAGCAATGCCTGATACTTGGCCTGATATAAAGTCAGTTTCTCCGCATCATGGGTTTTTTCTAATGCGTTTTCCAGTTGCGTGATGGACGACTCATTGTAGCCCTGCACGTAAAGTATCTTGGCCAGCTCAACATGAGGTTCAGGAAGATACGGCGCCATCACTATGGCCTTTTTCAGAAGTTCTTTGGCGGTATAGTGAGCGCCATGTTCAGACGCTTCTTTTGCCCTGAAAATCAACATAAAGGGATCCTTTGGCATAAGGTCTATTTTAAGACCCAGTTCGGCCACAAGATCCTGGTTGTTCATTTGCCGGGCCAGTACCCTGTAATTTTCGTATAGCGGTGTGTTGGCTTTGCCGTTGGCAATTGCGAGCCGGTAAATCCGCTCGGCGCCCGCAATATCTTCACCTCGTCGGTGCAGTACACCGGCCAGGTTGTATAGTTCGGTTTTTTCCGGAGTGTATTTCAGTGCCGCCAGCAGCAGCGAATAGGCTTTATTCAGATCTTCCTTTACCAGGGCTTCTGCCGCGAGATTACCGTAATACTTGGCGATCAGATCAGACTTGTTTGCACTGACGCTGGTGAAGAAGCTGTTGCTTGAAGGAAAATAATCGACCAGGGTCGCGGCTCTGATGAGGTAGACCATGTTGTCATTGTCTTCGTCATCATGCTCGGGGGCATAAAGTTTGGTGCGGTAATGACTTGAAACCAGGATCAGGTTGTCTTGCTTGGAATAGACCGGGTCGGTGCGCATTTCCTGAAATCCGGTTTCTACCCCAATGAGTTCGGCATAGGCCTGGGTCAGTATGGCCAGCGAAATGCAGTTGCCATGCTTTTCATCGAGTGACTGCTGCGCGGTTAGCGTATCGCCGTGGTAATTGAAATTGTTGAGTTTGTTTTCCAGATAGTGGTAGACAATGCGGTCGTCTCGTTCACCGTAACCGCGCAGTCTTTCCACGTATGCTAAAAAACGCGCTTGCTCTTCGCCGGAAAGTTGAAACAAGGCCTCGGCTTCGGGCACCGCTACCAATTGAAACAGAGAATGATTCAAGGCGTCCGATAAGCCCGATTTCCTGGTCTGAGGTTGGTTATCGGAAGCGGCGCAACCAGCCAGAAAAGCCACAACTAAAGATACAAGGAAATACCTTTTGCACAAATCCATTTGACCCCCTAAAAAGAACAAGGTTGATCCCGAGCGTACAATTTATAGCTTGTCGATGCAAGGTCGAGAAAACCAGGTTGTGAAATGTAAAATCTCGGTAAACGGCTTATAGTTGCGATTTATTTTGTTACTATTAAACCAACATTGAAGCAAAAGGTGTGAGTCATGCAAGCTAAAATGCTGAAAGGGATTTTCCCTGTTTTGGCCCTGCTGTTGGGAGCCGCCGGTTTTATGGCTATCCAGGCCACGGCCAAGCATCCGGACGATAAGAAAGAACTGGATACCAGGCCGACCATTCGGGTGCAGTCTTTGCAGGCGGAAGATCACCAGGTCGTGCTCACCAGTTTCGGTGAAGTAAGGCCGCTGGAAACTACGCAGCTGGCGGCTCAGGTCGCCGGTGAAGTCACCGCATGGCACCCGGATTTTGTCGCCGGCGGAATCGTTAAGCGGGGGGCCGTGCTGTTCAGCATCGAAAAGGATAACTACCAAGCCGCCGTGCTCCAGGCCGAAGCCGAGGTCACTCGGGCCAAAGCCGCGCTGATAGAAGAGCAGGCGCAGGCCGAGGTGGCGAAGGATGAGGCCGCACGTACACCGGGTGTAAAACGCTCCGAGCTGTTTTTGCGTAAACCCCAGGTGCTCAGCGCCCAGGCCGCGTTGAAGTCTGCGGAAGCCGCCCTAAAAAGAGCACTGCGGGATCTCGATAACTGCGATATCGTCGCGCCCTATGATGCCCTGGTGATTTCGCGCCAGATCGGCGTAGGGCAATTTGTTACCACCGGTACGCCGGTGGCGCAGCTTAATAACATCGAATCGGCGGAGGTGGTGATCCCGGTTGCCGGGTTCGACAATACATTTTTGCCGCAGCAAATCCGCGGCGTCCGCACCCTGGTTTTCGAGCAGGGAGGCGGGGAGCTGACCCGCGAAGCGGTGATAGATCGCGATTTAGGGGTGGTCGACAGCGCCACCCGGATGAGCAACCTGGTGGTGAAAATCGATGACCCCTATGCCACCCGAAGCATGCATCCGGTCATCAAATTCGGCAGTTATGTGCAGGTCAGCTTTGCCGGAAAAATGCTGCAAAATGTCTACAAACTGCCGCAGGAGCTGGTGAACAACCAAACCGTATGGCTGCTCAACGAGGCGAGTGAGCTGGAGCCTAGAAAGGTGAAGGTGGTTCGGGAAGAAGATGCATTTTTCCTGATCGGCGAAGGGCTTAATGACGGCGATCGGCTGGTGCTGACGGTGCCCGAATATCCGCAGAAGGGCATGTCCGTTAAATTGGCCGAGCCAGCGGCTGAGGCCGACGGAATCAATCCGGACACGGCGTCTGCCGGCCAGCAATTGTAAACGGAGGACGCCATGAGCGAACAGCACGGCCAGGGCGGCATCATCGCCTATTTCGCCAACAACTCGGTGGCCTCCAACCTGATGATGATCTTTATCATCATCATGGGAACCGTGAGTTATTTCACCATTCAGCGCCAGATGTTTCCGAACGTCGAAATCAACTATATCAACATTCAGGCCACCTACCGCGGCGCCTCGCCCCAGGAGATCGAAGAAAGCATTCTGGTGAAGGTAGAAGAGGCGCTGAAGGATGTCACCGAGATCGAAAAAGGAGTCTACCGCGCATTTAGGAACAGCGGCCGGGCGACGCTGGAAATCGATCCGGATGCGGATCTCAGCAATGTGCTCGACAAGATCAAGCTGAGGGTAGACGGTATCGCCACCTTCCCGGCGGGAATGGAGCCGTTGACCGTGTCTCAGATGGAGTTTCAGCAGGAGGTTATCGGCATGTCGCTGGTGGGCGATCTGCCGCTGACCGATCTGAAACCCGTCGCCAAGCAAATAGAGGACGAGCTGCTGCAACTGGGCAACGTCTCCCTGGTGCAGCTCGACGTCCCGCTGGATGAAATCGCTATCGAAGTAAAACCCGAGGCGCTGCGCCGCTATAACCTGACGCTAAGCGATGTGGCCAATGCGGTGCGCAGCTACTCCGCCAATATTTCGGCCGGGCAGTTGCGTACCGAAGCGGGCATTATCTCGGTGCGGGTGGAAAACCAATACTATTCCGGTGAAGAATTTCGCCAGATCCCGGTCAAAATAGGGGCCGGCGGCGCTAAGGTCTTGCTGCAGGATATCGCCGTCATCGAAGACGGTTTCGTTGAAGGGGAGCGTTACTTCAAGTTCAACGGCAAGAATGCGATTTATCTGTCGGTGAAGGCGACCAAGGAACAGAACATGATCCCGGTGGCCGAATCCGTCAAGGCCTACATCAAGCACAAAAACGAGACCATGCCCGCCGGGCTGAGCCTGGAACCTCTGGTCGATATGACCTATTACCTCAACGCCCGGCTGGACATGATGAAAACCAACCTGTTGCAGGGGGCCGTGCTGGTGGCCATCATGTTGTCGATTTTCCTGCGCTTTAAGCTGGCCATGTGGGTGATGCTCGGCTTGCCGGTGTGTTTTCTCGGTGCCGTGATGATGATGCCGCTGTTTGATATCAGCATCAATATAGTGTCGCTGTTCGCCTTTATTATGGTGCTGGGGATAGTGGTCGACGACGCCATAGTTATCGGGGAAAGCGCCTATAGCGAAATAGAAAAGCGCGGCGGCGGGGTGGAAAACATCGTCCGCGGCGCCAAACGGGTGGCCACGCCTGCGACCTTCGGGGTGTTGACCACCATGGCGGTGTTTGCTCCCTTTACCCTGTCGACCGGGCCGCAAAGGGCCTTCTTCTTCGGTATCGCCATGGTGGTGATCCTGTGCCTGTTTTTCAGCCTGGTGGAATCCAAACTGATCCTGCCGGCGCACCTGGCGCATACCCGGTTTCCGCCGCTGAACCCCGACAGCTGGCGGGCCCGCTTCAACCGGCGCTTTTTTGCCTTTGTCTACGGGCCGTATAAGCGCCTGGTGATCCGCTGCCTTGAATGGCGCTACCTGGTGCTGGCCGTTTTCGTGGTGTTGTTGATGTGGGCATTCGCGCTGGTGGCCGCCAATCATGTACGCACCGTACCGTCGCCCAAGGTGCCGCACGATTTTCCCAAGATAAACATCGAGATGAACGACAATGTGTCGGATGAACAAACCATCAGCGCATTGAAACGGGTTGAAGCCATGGTGCTGGATGTCGACCGTCAAACTAAGGCGGAATTCGGCCAGGGTGCGATCCGCGATATCCTGGCGTTCAACCAGGGGCGCGCCGAAGCCAGTATTCTGGTTCCCTTGGTGGACGAAGGTCTGCGTCCGTACAACGCGTTCGAGCTTTCTCGCCGCTGGCGCGAAAAAATGCCTATCATTCCGGGGGTTAAATCCCTGACCATTCAGGATGACGTCAACGGGCAGGGAATGGGTGACGGTGAATTCGGTTACCTGCTGTTCGGATCCGATATCGACACCCTGAATGCCGCGGGGCGCGAGTTTATTGCCATGTTGCAGCAGCAGAAGGGACTGTTTGATATCAGCTCCACCATAGATCCCGCCAGCAAAGAGGTGCAGCTGGTGCTGAAGCCGGTGGCCTATGATTTGGGACTGGATCTGGCGAAAATCGCCGCTCAGGTCGGCGCCAGTTTCTATGGCGGTGAAGCGCAGCGAGTGCTGCGCGACGGTGAGGAAGTGCGGGTGATGGTGCGTTATCCTAAGCTCACTCGGGAAGCTTTTTCGTCGCTCAAATATACCGTATTAACCACGCCGACCGGTCAGGAGGTCATGCTGGGCGACGTGGCCGAGCTGAGCGAACAGCCGGGTATCAGCTATATCCGTCGCGAGGGCGGCTATCGCACCGTGTATGTGTTCGGCAATATCGACGAGGAGGTAGTCGAGCCCAACGAGGTGGTGGAGAACATCAAGGAGAAACTGCTGCCCAAGCTGAAGGCAGAATTTCCGGGAGTCAAAACCGAGCTGGGCGGTTCCATCGAGGAGGAGCAGAGCCAGGCAGACGAACAGAAGCTGTTTTTCCTGGCCGGGATGATCATTGTCTACATTTTGCTGGCGGTGCCGCTGAAGAGTTATTCGCAGCCGCTGATCGTGATGTCGGTGATCCCTTTCAGCCTGACCGGTGCGATTTGGGGCCATTTCATGTTCGGGCTGGATCTCAGCATGATGTCGAGCTTCGGCCTGATTGCAGCGGCCGGGGTGGTGATCAACGACTCCCTGGTGATGACCGACTTTATCAACCAGGCCCGCCACGAAGGCATGTCGACCCGCGAGGCGGTGCTTGAGGCAGGATGCGCACGTTTCAGGGCCATCACCCTCACCTCTATCACCACCTTTGTCGGGGTGCTGCCGATCATGTTCGAAACCAGTTTACAGGCGCGCTTCGTCATTCCCATGGCCGTGGCGCTGGGTTTTGCCGTGTTGTATGCGACCATCATTACCCTGCTGCTGGTTCCCTGTCTGTACCTGATTTTGCAGGATCTGCGGGCGCCGTTCGGTGCAATAAAACGACGTTTCATTAAAGCGGAAGAAGACGCCGTATTGGCACCGTCCGGTCAAGGATTGGAAGAATAAAAAGGAACAAAATTAACCCTAAATTCTTAATTTAAAGGTGCTGCCCGCGCTTTAGTTTGATTATTACACAACCTGATCTTACAATCGCTTTGGGGTATCGATCTGCTGTAGGCAGCACCAGGGGACGTGTTTTTCAGGTCCGCAACACTGCAAGAATTCGATCGATGAGGTTGGGGTTATTCCTGATGTGGGGCTTGTAGATGGCAACGTCACTTCCGGTTGCAGAATGGATTGCGGTAGGCTCGTTCAGTGATCATACCCAGTTGTTTCGTGGCGACCAGATTTCGGTGAACCTCTACGACGATAAGGGTTTGCTGCCCGATCTTTCCTTTGTCTTTGCTATCTGCAGCGACGAGCAGGGCGAACCTCACAACTGGCCGCGCGAAGTGGCCGAACACATCAATACTCATATTCCTTTTTTACGGGCCGGGCGCAGAATGGACCAAGGCTGGATCGTCGCATACCGGGATAACCGTATCTACGCCCTGAAGTACAGCGGCATCGACAAGGTTGATCTGAGCTTTAAATGTATCGCTAAACCGATGCGGAAAAAGGTCGTCGATGACGGCGACTATGATCACATTTATCCCATCAATCATGAATCCTACAAGGACGGCGATCGGGTTCTGCACCTCGAAACGGGTAAAATCTATCGCTGTAAGCCCTGGCCCTACATCGAGTTCTGCCGCTTGGGCAGGAAAATGCACGAACAATATGAACCCGGTGTCGGGCTCAACTGGAGTTGGGCCTGGCAGCAGATTTCTCCCTGACCTTCAACGGCTTTGCTAGGCGAGAGCTGACAGGTTTTGGTAAACTGGCGGCATCGACAATTATGTGAACCACGCCGTGAGCAAAAAGCATATTCAGCCCCCGCTGGCAGAGAAGCGAGTCAAGGAACTGACTCACCATAACCATACTCGAATTGATCCCTATTACTGGATGCGTGATGACGAACGCAGCGATCCGGAAATACTCGCACACCTGCACGCGGAAAATGCCTACTGCGAGGCGGAGCTGGCGCCTTATCAGGCGTTGCAGGATGCCCTGTTCGAGGAAATGAAAAGCCGTATCGTTAAGGACGACAGTTCTGTGCCGGTAAAAGACGGCCATTACTGGTATCACAGCGAAGTCAAAGGTGACGATGAGTATCCTCGCCACTTTCGGGCCAGCAGTTTTTCCGGTGACAACAAAACCCTGCTGCTCGATGTCAACGCCCTGGCCGAAGGGCATGAATTCTTTGAGCTCGGTGAAGTCACGGTCAGCCCGAATGAGATGCTGATGGCGTACGGCCAGGATATCGACAGCCGCAGGATCTACAGCATCTACTTCAAGGACCTGGAAAATGACACCCTGCTGACGGATGTACTCCACGAGACCGAGGGCCAGGTCGTCTGGGCCAGCGACAACCGCACCCTGTTTTATGTAAAGAAAGACCTTCAGACCCTGCTCGGATACCAGGTGTATCGTCATACGCTGGGAACGCCGCAGAGCGAGGATGTGCTGGTCTATGAAGAAACAGATCACAGCTTCTATATGGGCCTGGGGAAAAGTCGTGACGAAAGCCGGATTTTCATCGATCTGGAGGCGACGGAGACCAGCCATACCCTGGCGATCCCGGCCGATACGCCGGATGCGGAGTTTCAGCCGTTGCTGCCCCGCGAAAGCGGTCACGAATTCGACCTCGACAAGCTGGGCGACACCTATTACATAGTGACGAACTGGCAGGCGAGGAATTTTCGTCTGATGACCGCCAGCGAGGAAACCCTGGCGGATAAACAGCGGTGGCAGGAAGTCGTTCCTCATCGCGAGCAGGTGTTGCTGGAAAGCGTTGAGCTGTTTGACGAGTATCTGGTATTGACCGAACGCGAACAAGGGCAAACCCGCTTCGTGGTGATGAAACAGGACGGCACCCGTTACCCCCTCGAATTTACCGACCCCTGCTTTTATGCCGGTGTTGCGATCAACCCGGAACACCAGGCCAAGGGCGTGCGCATTTATTACTCCAGCCTGACAACCCCGGGTTCGCTGTACGAATTCGATCTGGAAAGCGGACAGCGCACCCTGCTTAAGCAGCAAAAGGTACTGGGAGACTTTTGCGCCGACAATTATGCCGCTGAACGCCTGATGATAACGGCCCGCGACGGTGTAAAGGTTCCGGTATCCCTGGTGTACCGACGGGATATGTTTTGCCGCGACGGCAGCAATCCGCTGCTGCAGTACGGCTACGGCGCCTACGGGATCACCATAGACCCCAGTTTTTCCTCCAGCATCTTGAGTTTGCTGGACCGGGGCTTTGTTTATGCCATCGCCCATATTCGCGGTTCCGAGATGCTCGGCAGGGCTTGGTATGAGCAGGGCAAGAAGGCGAATAAGCAAAATACCTTCAACGACTTTATCGATGTAACCCGGGCCCTGGTCGCCGAGAACTATGCGGCGCCGGACAAGGTGTTTGCCTCGGGCGGCAGTGCCGGCGGGTTGCTGATGGGCGCCATCGCCAACCAGGCTCCGGAACTATACCTCGGGATTGGCAGCCATGTGCCCTTCCTCGATGTGCTGACCACCATGCTGGATGAAAGTATTCCGCTGACGACCAACGAATATGACGAATGGGGCAATCCGAACAATTCTGCGGACTATGAGACGATTTTGGCTTATTCTCCCTATGACAACCTGAAACCGCAGGCGTATCCGCATGTGCTGGTGACCACGGGTTTTCACGATTCCCAGGTCCAATACTGGGAGCCGATGAAATGGGTCGCCAAGTTGCGGGAACTGAAAACCGATGCGCATTGGCTGTTGTTCAAAACGGACATGGATGCCGGCCATGGCGGGGCATCGGGACGTTTTAAGAGCCTGCACGAAAAGGCGTTGGAGATGACTTTCTTCCTGGCCCTGTTAGAGAGGCAAAGTGCATCTCATTAGTTAAGAGGTGATCTATGTTTGCAGCCCATGGTTTCTGGCAGTATGTGTTCCGGCCACCCTGTCTCTATCTGAGGGCGGAGGGAACCTTTAATGTGCAAGGGCTGCAGGCCTATGTCGAAGACATTGAAGAGGCGCTGGCTTCACAGCCCGCCGGCGCCATTCGGCACGTTATTATGGACCTGAAGCGTTGGGAACTGATCACCGCGGACGGTCTATCCGATATGAAGGCCTATTTTGCCCGAGTCGATATGCGGGGCTACCAGAGCCTGGATGTGTTGAACGCCAGTTCTATGGGGCGGCAAATTCTGGAATCCATGTGGCCGGAGGGGCAACTGGAGATCCGCTTTTTCGACGGTGCAGAATCCTATTACGCCCGTTTCCCCGAACGTCGGCCACCCGAGGCCTGGTACGAGGGGGGTTAAACCGTAACGCGCTGCAAGCACCTGGAACGGTAGAAGCGTACCGACGCAAGAGGTTATGCGGGGTTGTACTTGTTCAATACCCTGATCAGGTTGGCCAGTGTCAGCGGCTTGTGCAGGTGCTCGTTAAAGCCGATATCCAGCGCATGGCGAATGTTTTCCGGCATGACGTCGGCGGTCAGGGCTACAACGGGCAGGGTTTCCTTGCTGAAGTGCTCGCGTATCTTGGCCGTAGCCTGGTATCCGTCCATTACCGGCATCTGGCAGTCCATCAGGATCAGGTCGAACTCGTTGGCTTCCACTCGTTCGACCGCCTGCTGACCGTTCACGACCAATTCGGGTCGAATACCCAGGGAATCGAGCATCGCCAATATCACCTTCTGGTTGAGGGGGTTGTCTTCCGCCACCAGTATCCGCATCGCACTGAAATCTTCCGTCTCGGCGGATTCCGTTTGCTCCTCGGGACGTTCGGCCGTTTCGAGCCATATCCGCACGGTAAACCGTGCGCCCCGTCCGGCGATACTGTCCACGCCGATACTGCCTTCCATGCGTTGTGCCAGTTCCTTGGCGATCGCCAGACCCAGGCCGGTGCCACCGAATTTGCGCGATGTCGAACTGTCTGCCTGGCTGAAGGCATCGAACAGCATGGCTTGCTTGTCTTCCTCTATGCCTATGCCGGTATCCGAAATGACGAATTCCAGTTCGGCGTTCTGTGCCTGGTGGCTTACCAGTGAAGCCTCCAGGTGAATATTTCCCTGTTCGGTAAACTTGACCGCATTGCCGCACAGGTTTAACAGTATCTGTTCGATGCGGGTCGGATCGCCGACAAATCCCAGTTCGCTCGGGATGTGGTTGTCCAGCCGCCATGCCAGCCCCTTGTCTTTGCAGGTTTGCTCGAAGACGGATGAGATACCGGCAAGCAGGGAATGAATATCGAAGCAGGTGTGCTCCAGCACCAGCTTTTCCGATTCTATCTTGGAGATGTCCAGGATGTCGTTGACCAGGCTGAGCAGGGTTTTAGATGACAGTCCTATTTTCTCGAGATACCCGGCTATTTCGCTGCGCGACTGGCTTTTTCGCGCCAGCTCGGAGAAGCCGATCACCGCATTGAGGGGGGTGCGTATTTCGTGGCTCATGTTCGCCAGGAAGCGGCTCTTCGCCTTGTTCGCCTGATCCGATTGGCGCTTGGCTTCGACCAGCGAACGCGTACGCTCCTCGACCAGGCCGTTCAACGCCCGGTTGCGGTTGTGGTACAGCAGCAACAGCATCATGACGAACACCACGACGCTCATTTGCAGCAACAGCAGCAGGCGTGTGCTTTGGGTTTGAAAATGGGAAACATACTCATCGCGTACCGCCAGCTCGAGGCGCCAGGCTTGTCCGGCCACTTCGAGATAAAGCCGCCGGAAATGCGCCGGGGTGCGTTTTAGCGTGCTCGGATCCTCGAGACTGGAAAGAAACGGCTGTGTATCTTCGCCCTCGAAGAAGGCGTAGTCGAACATTTTCCGCTGTTCCTGGTTCAATGCGCCCTCGATCATGGATTCGACAAGAAAGACGCCGGTGGCATAACCGGCGACCGGGTTTGCCGAGCCCGATTCCGTGCTGCCGTAAACCGGGGCAAACAACAGATAGGCCGGGGCACTGCGCCGCGATTGAACCAGCCGCAGGATTTCCGTTGCCAGCGGTTGAAAGCGCAGGCGCTGATCCAGCAAGGTCGCCCGCCTGTTTGGCATGGACAACAGATTCAGACCGAGCGCCGCTTCGTTCCCTTGCAAGGGGTAGATGTAGGTGACGACGGATAAATAGGGCAGGTCGGCGGGTGAATCGCCCCGTATTGCCACCTCCCTGTCGTAGCTCGAACCGATCAGTTGTTCCAGGGTCGAACGGCCGGATTCAGGCATCCGTTTATTCCATGAAAATGCCTGGATATAAGGCAGTTGCCTGAATTCGTATTCGGCATACAGGTCGAATGTTTCGCGGGTCAGTGTGGGGGTGGCCTGAATACGGGTAGCCAGGCTTTGTATCGTCACCAGACTTTGGTTGATATGGCGATAAAGCCCGTTTTCAATGACCTTGCCGGCCCGGGCAAGCAGTTCGGCAAGCATGGCTCGGTTCGAATTGGCATTGAAATGGCCGCTGATCATCACGAAGGAGGTCAGCACGATAAAGGTCACGAAGATGCTGGTTTTGCCGAGCCGGGAATCCGGGTTGGTCAACGGCTGCAGAAGGGCGAGCAGCAGCGGGGCGGCGAGCAACACGCCCAGGCTGTCTCCGAGCCACCAGATCAGCACGTTATTCCAATGATTTTCACTGCTGTAATTGGGGTTGAACAGGCTGAGGGCATACACCCCGATGTTGGATGAAACCAGGTTGATCACTACACCCACCAGGAGAACGAATCCTACAAGTTGGTAAGATCGGGTCGCAAACAGGGGGTTGCCCAACCAATAGCGCATACATGCGCCGCCGAGCGCGGCCTGAAGGGTTGCACCCAGACCTATCATAGCGACTTCCGCCAGTTGATCCGGTGCCATCAACCAGAAACTCATGGAACCGTGGCTTACCAGGTTAAAAATGGCCGATGCGAAAAAGACGCCGGGCAAAAATCGCCAGCCCCAGAGATAGGCGCCGACCAGGGCGAATCCGGTGGGAAGGAACAGGGGAACGACCTGATTTTGCGCCGCCAGCAGGCTCAGCAGTTTTCCGCTGAATATATAGCCGAGCATGAGTGATATGTAGAGCAATACGGCTGCGGAAGAAGAAACGCGTTGGAGCACAAGCATCCTTATTTATCAGATGGTTATATCTAGCCTGTTGAGGTCCAAAATTCAGTATAACGCAAGCGGATCAAAAGTGGTTGTTATTAAATTGGTAACTGATTGCGGGCAAAGGTCTGTTTCAGAACCACGGTCGATTCGATATCGGCGATGGTGTCTATGTGTCCGAGCGATTGCTTGACGAACTGTTCATATCCGGCCAGATCTTCGGCAATGATTTTCAACAGATAATCGTAACTGCCCGTAATAACGCTGCATTCAAGTACCTGGGGCAGTTCGCTGACGCTTTGCTCAAATGCGTCTGCGGCGCTTGCCGAGTTTTTATTGAGGCGGATCAGGGCATAAACCAGCACGTTGAGATTGAGGGCGCGGGCGCTCAGGGTTGCATGGTATCCCTCGATGAAACCCGCCTGCTCGAGTTTGCGCACCCTGCGCAGGCAGGGCGTATCGGAAAGGTTAACTGCATCGGCAAGATCGGAAATGGCAATGCGTCCCTGCTTTTGTAACAGAGAAAGGATTTGGCGATCTTTTTTATCAAGTTTGTAATCTTTGGCTGAATCCGACATTTTTTATTTTCTTTTTGGTTATATCTGTCAAATATTAATTGATAGTAGCGCATTTTTAGTGAATTGGGGCAAGGGGTTTTTGCTAGCATAACGGCAGGTAAATTATGAAGGAACGGCCATGACGCAGAACTGCGAGGCATTCGATCGTTGGCTACGCAACGATTTTGTTGAATTGAATAACCAATTGGAAGCGCTTTACTGGGAGCAGGAAGACAGGGCCAATGTGCTGAATGTCGGCGACGACCTGAAACAGCGCCTGGAAAGCGAGGGGCGTGAGTATATCAAGGCGTTGCTGGCGGAGGGGAACACGGATGAAGGGTTCGATGCCGCCTTTGATCTGCTCGGTAACGTTGGCCTTTACATGGCGGCCTGCCGTCGGCACGAAATCACCGAGCCTTCCCGTGAACATACCTCGCCGCTGGTCGAAGCCTCGGCGCTGGCGATGCATATCGGTGCGTCAATCGGTGTTACCCCGCGTTTTGCCACGGCGCACCTGACCACCCACAACAAGGCCGTCGATGGCCTGTATAAGCGCTTTACCGATCTGCCCGATGAAAAGCTGTTCGTCGATTACAACACCAAGGGTATTTTGGCTTACAAGCGCGCCGCCGATGCCTTGCTCAAGTTGCAACCTTTGGGTATTTCGCACCCGATTGCCGCAGATCTGTTAAAGGTGGCCAAGCGGGCGCTGCAAGATGTCGCCGAATCCAATAAGTATTTGTTTGAGCAGCTGGATACGGAGCGCTTCTTTTATTGTGTAAGGCCCTATTACAAGCCCTACCGGGTCGGTAAGGAAGTCTACCGTGGCGCCAATGCCGGTGATTTTGCTGGAATAAACGTGATCGATATGCTGCTCGGTTTGTGCGCCGCCAACGAGCCCAGCTATTCGCAGATGCTGGTCGACAAATTCCTGTTTATGATGCCGGCGGATCAAAAGATACTGCGTGACTGCATGCGTATGCCTAACATGATGGACGCGTTTTTAGCTGAAAAAGACAAGCATGCGGCAAGCTGGTTCCAGGAGAACCTTGCCTTGTTCCTTGAGGTGTGTGGCGTGCATGGCGAAACCGCGATTCAGCACCACAATGAACTGGTGGAAAAATACATCGCGGTGCCGTCGCAGAGCATGCAGGAACAGCACCTCGACAAGGTAACGGCAAGTGGCCCTCCGCTGCATGTACTGCTGGATGGTCTTGCCAAGCTGCGTGACCGTCGTGCCGCAGCGGCGCGGGACGATATTCGTACCCGTTACCAGGATATCCAGACGCTGAAGGGGTTAATAAAGTGAAAGACCAATTTGTCTTAGCGCCGGGCAGTTACCTGCTGAATCACTCGGTGGGCAGGCCCCTGGCCGATGCCGAAGCCAATTTCAGCCGACGTTTTTTTTCACCCTGGCAGGATTCGGGGCGCGAGCCCTGGGGCGATTGGCTCGGGATCATCGACGATTTCAGAAATGCCCTGGCAAGCCTGTTTAACTCGCGTGCCGAGCTGTTTTGTCCCCAGGTCAACCTGTCGGCGGCGCTGACGAAAATCGTGATGTCTCATCCACGATTACAGGCGGAGAATTGCGTGGTGCTGATGAGCGAATCGGACTTTCCCAGCATGGGTTTTGCAATGCAAAAGGCGCTGGCGCCCGGGGCCGAGATCCGCTTTATTGCGGCCGAGCGTGACCTGTCGGACCCGCAAACCTGGCAGGATGCCCTGGCGGCGGACATCGATCTGGTATTTATCAGTCATGCCTATTCGAATACCGGGCAGCAGGCCCCGGTCGCTGACATTTTGGACGCTGCACGGAAAAACAATACCTTAACCATTGTCGATGTGGCCCAGTCGGCGGGTGTGTTGGCGCTGGATTTAACCCGCCAGACGCCTGATTTTATGATCGGCAGCTCGGTTAAATGGCTGTGCGGCGGCCCCGGGGCTGCGTATCTTTGGGTCAGCCCCGAACGCCTTGATGAGTGCAGCCCCAGGGATGTCGGCTGGTTTTCGCACCGGAACCCGTTCGAATTCGATATTCACCGTTTCGCCTATCATGACAGCGCCCTGCGCTTTTGGGGCGGCACGCCATCGGTGGCGCCTTATGCCATAGCTGCTCACAGCATCGCGTTTTTCGCCGGTTTGGGAGTGGACAAGGTGCGCGAACACAATCTGAAAATGGGTGATATGATCATCGATGGATTGGGTGAATACCTGGTTTCTCCGAAACAGCCGCAAAGACGCAGCGGTACCTTGATCCTGCACTTCGGCGAGCGGCAAGCTGCAGTGGTGAGCGCCTTGAGCGAGGCCGGGATCAGTATCGACGAACGCGCCTATGGTATTCGCGTTTCACCCCATGTCTATAACGATGAAGCGGATATCGGTAACTTTATAGCCGTTGTGAATAAGGTCGTGTGCTAAAGGCCTGATACGCTGCGTTTTCGGTGGCACAAAACATTCCAGATGTTTTGTCGAACCCTGCCGGGGGGTCTCATTCACCCCTTCCCAGAGATATACAGATGAAAAAAAGCCCCGCAACAAGTTGCAGGGCTTTTTTTCATTATAAATGGCGGAGGTTAAGAGAGGGGATTACAAAATACATCCATGTATTTTGCCCTTCGGGTCGCACTTCGTGCGCTCAAATTTGTTCCCGACAAATTTGTGGCTCAATTACATCCCTGCAATCGACCGCTTAGCGGCGCCTGCGGCGACGCAAAATATTCCCGATATTTTGTCGAACATGGCTTCTCAACAAAGCCACCTTCATCACCAAAGACAAATAAAAAACCCCACAACAAGTTGCGGGGTTTTTTATTTGTCTAAATGGCGGAGAAGGGGGGATTCGAACCCCCGATAGAGCTACAAACCCTATACTCCCTTAGCAGGGGAGCGCCTTCAGCCACTCGGCCACCTCTCCGGCGCATAATTTTTGAATTTGGCGGAGAGATAGGGATTTGAACCCTAGATAGGCTATTAACCTATGCCGGTTTTCAAGACCGGTGCTTTCAACCACTCAGCCATCTCTCCATGGGCCAAGATAATACTGAGCAGATTTGGTGCTGTAAATAGCAAAAAGTTTGTTTGCCTGATTTTTAAACAGGTTGGGTGTGGTAACGGTCTGATTTTTAGGGGGGAGAAGTTGAGATGCAGAAACCCGGGAGCTAAAGAAACGTGTTCGTTAGTAGTTGGTTGGGCGGTTTTTGCACCTCTGGTTGGATACCATGTAAAAGCGTTACTTATGGCGTACAGCACCGCCAAGTGCTAATTTCTTACCGTAACGGTTCAGCTTGGCCAGCATTTTTGCTTTGCGATTGGTTGATTTCACTGCAACTTGGCCGACCGCGCTTTGATTCAGGGTGTTGACTGGGTTCATTACTTTGCTCCTCGCTTGATTTAGACAACATGTGTATTTTGCGGCCAAAAAGAACAAAATTACAGCGATAAAAATTATAGTTTTGTAATTAAAAAAACTAATGCGTCACCGCCCTTTGTTACTGAGGTGTTTGAGCTTTTCTTTGTTTTCGATATTGCTCCGTTTTTATTTTTTTATATATAACACATGCGATTGTGCGGCTTTTTAGTGTTTGATTGCATAAAATGTGAATATTAACTAAAAAATAGTGCGTACCTATTCAGATAAGCAGAGCTAAATAAAATAACAATAAAGTAGGAGTTTTTCCCGCTATGCCCCAACGGCTGTTGATCGTATCCAATCCGCTACCTAATCGAGGGCGTTACCAACTGCTGGGGTGGTTGTTGCACGAAGTGAAAAAACGCGGTTGGGAATGGTGTTTATGCCACACGCAAAGCGACTTCGACGCGAGCATCAATGACATAAAAGCCCGCCTCGACGGGATCTCCCGGGTGGTGGGTCTCGGTGGCGACGGCACCCTACACCTGCTGGCCAACTGTTTGGCCGGGAGCGGGATCCCCTTGGCCATCCTGCCCTGCGGTACGGGAAACGATTTTATCCGTACCTTTGGTCACGATCTTGAGGCCTGGAAAGAGGCGGTATTCGGTATGCATCAAAGATACATCGATCTTGGCAGGGTCAACGACCGGTACTTTATCAACATAGCGGGGATTGGTTTTGATGCCGCCGTGGTGAAACACATGGCCGATCGCAAGGGGCGACTGGGCAAACTAAGTTACCTGCTCGCCAGTCTGCGTATCCTTGCCGGCTTCAGGGGAGACAAGCTGAGCCTGTCGAGTGACGCAGGGCAAAGGCGTTATCAGAACCTGCTTACCGTGTTTGCAAACGGACGTTTTTTCGGTGGCGGAATGGAGGTCGCGCCCGCCGCAAGACCCGATGACGGGCGACTGGAGTGTTACTCTATTGAAGACTGCGCCTTTAGCTATAAGCTGATTTACTTTCCCCTGATGTTTTTCGGTCGCCATACAGGCGCGAAAATCGTTACTCATAGCCCGCTGGTGCGGGCCCGGGTGGAGACGCCGGGGTTGGATATCGAAGCCGACGGCGAACTGATAGGACAAACGCCCGCCGATATTACCCTGGTGCCCGGCGCCTTATTGCTGCTGCTTCCGGCCGGCTGAAGTATAAAAAAAGGCGCTTGCGCGCCTTGGAGTGTTAGTTGTGTTACCGCTCGGCAACACTGCTAACCGGGGAACGGTTTTGTAAATAGGCCCGGATGCGTTCGACCGGCGTCAGTACGATGGCATTGCCAAGGAGTACGCATAAGAAGCCGTTTACCGTGCTCATCTGCCATTCAAAGCCTTCAAACAGGGTGCTTAACACCACGGCGACCAACGGGAACAAAACAATCACGTAACTGGCGCGTTCGGGGCCGATATTCTTCAGCAGCACAAAATAGCTGGCGAATGCAATCACGGTGCCGAAGACAGACAGATACAGCAACGCCAGCCAATAGCTTGTCGGTGCCTGAACGCTGAACTCAACGTCGCTGAAACCTATCACCAGCAAAAGTCCTATGGTGCTGTAAAACATGCCCCAGGCATTGCCCTGCAGGACGCCGATATTGCGCGTTGAATTACGTACGCTCACCATGTTACCGAACGACGCCACCAGGGTGCCGGATAATGCCAGCAGCAGGCCAACCAAGGTTTCGTTGGACAGATCCATGGAGGCCAGCGCCGGCCAAAATAAAATCACGATCCCCGCCACTCCCAAAAGGGCACCCAGATAGATGCGTTTGGCGATCGGTTTGGCAAAAAACAGCCTGGTATTCACTATGTTCATCAGCAACAGCATGCTGAAGGCGATAGAGGCCATGGCAGAAGTCAGGTAACCCTGTGCCCAGTAAAGAATGAGATAGTTGGCGCCGAAATTACATAGCGCCAGCAGGGCAAAAAAACCGTGATCGCGCAGCGAATAGTCCATCGGCAGTCTGCGCCACAATACATAGGCCCACATCAGTGCGGCGGCGATGGCAAAGCGATAAAAGAGCGACACCTCGACGGCGATATCACCGAGCTGGAATTCGATGGCCAGCCAGGTCGAGCCCCAGATCAACACGGTAACCAGATATAGCAAGGCATTTTGCATAACATCACTCTCAATATTAACTGTTAAGGCCGCTATTGTAGTGTTAATCTGTATACTTACCATGTACAGAATTATTGAAATGTGACCTATACAGATTATGGCATTGACGGTTAAACGTGAACATCAGGATTTTCTCTATCAGCAGGTCATCGCGCTGATCATGGAAATGAAGCAACATGGGTCGCTGGTTCCCGGTGAGAAACTTCCTTCCTTGCGGAAAATGGCGACGGTACTGTCGGTCAGCATTCCGACGGTCAAGCAGGCCTATCAGGAGCTTGAGGCGCAGGGACTGATAGAGGCGAAGGAAAAGTCCGGTTATTTTTTGGTTGCCGCGGGCGATGAGGTGGCGCGACCGAAACGAGTGCGTCTCAGCCGTCAGCCGGTAACGGTTAACAAGCAGTCCCTGATAGAACAGGTTTACGAGGCTATTCACCGGCCCGGGATAGTGCCCTTCGGCATCGCGAACCCGATTGCCGCTGCGCCTACCGATAAGGCCCTTAGCCGGACCATGCGTCGGGTCATGAGCATGGCCGGACATCAGGCGATAAATTATGGTCCGATGGACGGGTTTGCGCTGCTGAAAAAGCAGCTGGTTCACCGCTACCTGGATTTCGGCATCGGTCTCGACAGCGATGAGCTGGTGATCACCAACGGCGCCCAGGAAGCCCTGGCGATCGCACTGCAGTGCGTAACCCGGCCCGGGGACGTGGTGGCGATCGAGTCTCCCTGCTATTTCGGGATCATCGAGTTGATCGAAAGCCTGGGATTAAAGGCATTGGAAATTCCGCTTTGCCCTGACGACGGCATCTGGCTGGAGGATCTCAGCAAGGCGCTCGATAGCTGCGACATCAAGGCCTGCGTTTTCTCTACCTCGCTCAACAACCCGCTCGGCTCCTTTATGCCCGATGCCAAACGGCGTGAACTGGTTGAGTTGCTGGAAGCCAGAGATGTCGTGCTGATCGAGGATGATGTCTACGGCGATCTCCATTTCACCGAGCAAAGGGGTATTCCGGCGCAATACTATTCGCAAAAAGGCTTGGTGCTCACCTGTTCGTCGTTTTCTAAAACGGCGGCGCCGAGCTATCGGGTCGGCTGGTTGATAGCCGGTAAGTTTGCCACCCAGGCCCGGCGGCTGAAGCGCGCCATCAGTTGTTCGTCTTCCCTGATGAACCAGTGGTCGCTGTATGAGTTTATCGCCAGTGGCGAGTACGACCGAAACCTGAAAACCCTGCGTCAGCAGCTGCGCAGCAACAAGGCGAGGATGATCCATTGTATCCAGAGGGGGTTTCCCTCCGGCACCCGGGTCAGCGATCCCAAGGGGGGCTGTGTTATTTGGGTTGAGTTGCCGGCCGGCTATGACGCGGTAAAGTTGTTTTATCTGGCCCTCGAGCACAACATCAGCATCACCCCCGGCGCGGTTTATACGGCTTCCAAAAATAAATTTGGCAGCTGTTTCAGGCTCAGTTACGGGCTGCCCTGGTCGGCGGAAATTGAAAACGCGCTGGCGACGTTGGCATCGCTCTGTGATTCGGCACGCAAATAAAAAGGGGCCTCGAAGGCCCCCGGTCGGGATAATCAATTAATCAGTTTTTCATGTCGAACAGCTTATAGGCCGCCAGTTCAGGCACCTGGCTGTGAAGTTTGGCTTCATCCTCGGCCAGCATCGCGAACGACTGGCATAGTTGATCGGCACGCTGTTCGAGTTGTTGGGCCTGAAGCTCAACCTTTTCCTCGATTTGCTTGCCCATATTTTCCATGCGTTGTTCGAACTCGTCCATGTCGCCGCCGGAACCTATCATTTCGGAACCAATAGCCATCAGGATGCTGCCGATGGATTCCATCATGGCCGACTTCATGGCTTCTTCGATTTCCGATTCCAGCTTGTCGTCGAAGTGGTTTTCAAATTCCTCAAAGCGCTGGCGTCCGATAACAAAGCTTCCTTGCTGGTAGAAGGCTTGCTCTACTTCGCCGTTCAAGGTTTCCATCAGGTCGGTAATGGCGACCGAGTCGGTAATACCGAATGCCTGGGTTACTTCGTTGATGGCTACACCCGCGATTTTCACGCCTTCAAGGGCGATATTGGCAACTTCGGGCAGCTGGCTGCGCAGTCCGTCGCTGTAATTCTGCAGCGACGCTTTCTGTTCACCCGTCAAGGTAAGTAGTTGGCCGTCGATGTAGAGGTTACCGCCATCGAACACCATGCGGTGATCGTCTTCATTGCGGATTTCCAGGCTCTGCGGATCGATGCGGATATCGCTGTTGAATTCGACATTGCAGCTGTCACCGTCAAAGGTGATGACCGACGCTTCCCCTGCGTATGTGCTAGGTGCTAAGGCAGCCGAAGTTAATAATACTGAGCTGAAAAGAATGGCGGTTTTCATAATCTGTCCTGTTGTATTGGTATTGACGAGTAGTAAATATCAAATTCAGTGCCAACTTTTTTGTTGTTTAATATCAATGGATTGGTGTTTTTGTTGTTTTCCTGGTGGGAACTGAATGTGAATATTTTGGCTAATCTTTAGTTAAATTGACCAGATGTCCCAACTTAATAAAATGAGTTTATTAAAACGATAAAAAATTCTCACTTTCCAGTTTTATTATTTGCGGCTATTTATTCACTCAAATGGTGGTTGAGCCCGGTTTCCGGGGGCTGCCATTGGAACTCCCGCCTTGGCGGGTTTGAACAAAGAGGGCCTGACAGGCCTGGCATTACCTTTTTGGAGTGTGTTGTGGGTAAAACTTACTCTTATGATGCGTTGGATGAAGAGTTTATCGAGGATGAGTACGAGTCTGTCGGCCGTAACCAGCACGATAAGCAAAAACGTAAAGTAAAGAAAAAGCTAGACGATTACCTGGAGCAAAAGCGGTTACGCAAGAATCTGGGTTCCGATGATTTTGACGATTATCTGAACGACTGATCAAAAGTGGACAGGGGGGTTATTCCCCCTTGTCCAGCCTGAGTAGTAAGTCGTCAATTTGGGCTTTCAACTCCATCGCCTTTTCTGGCGCGAGCCCCGCGCGCATCAACATTTCCCTCGGTATACAGGCGCATTCGTTCCTGAGCTCCCAGCCTTTGTCCGTTAAACGGATCAGACACTGTCTTTCGTCCTTCGGGTTGCGCTCACGCGTCACCACTTGCATCTGTTCAAGACGTTTCAGCAGGGGGGTCATGGTATTGGTGTTCAAGCGAGTTTGCTCCGTGAGCACAGACACCGGACAGCCGTCATTTTTCCACAGCACCAGTAAGACGATGTATTGCGGATAGGTCAGGCCAAGATCCTTCAGCAGCGGCTGATAGAGCCTGGTTACCATGCGGGATGCCGCATACAAACTGAAACATAACTGGTTGCCGAGAGCTAGGCCGTCGTTGTTCCTTTCTTGCATGGGCTAGCCCTTCAGTGCCTTTTCTATCGCGGGCACCAGTTTTTCCGGTTTGGTGAACGGGGCGTAGCGTTTAACCGGGCGGCCGTCGCGTCCGATCAGAAATTTGGTGAAGTTCCATTTTATTTTTCCGCCCAACAGGCCGGGAAGTTGTGTTTTCAGGTAGCCGAAAAGCGGGTGGGCATTCGGGCCGTTGACATCCGTCTTGGCAAACATCGGAAAGCTGACGCCGTAGTTGATCAGGCATTCCCCCTCGATCTGCTTGGCATCGCCCGGTTCCTGCTGGCCGAACTGGTTGCAGGGGAAGCCGAGTATCACCAGCCCTTCATCGGCGTATTTCTCGTACAGGGCCTGGAGGCCTTGATACTGGGGGGTAAAACCGCACTTGCTGGCGGTGTTGACCACAAGGACTACCTTGTCTTTGAAATCGGCCATGGAGATCTCTTTGCCCTGCAGCGTGGTGGCCGAGAAGTCGTAAAATTTGTTCATATCATTCACCGGGAAATTTAAAATCGCAGAAGATTATATCGCGCACGATATAATGATCAAGTTTTATACTCCTGCTTCCGAAGAAACCTGTGATATCTAACCTTGTGATTGCCCGTTACTTTGTTTTTGTCGTGTGTCGATTAATGCTGGGCAAGTGCGGTCGTTCACCTACAATATACGGGTCTTTTAAATGCGATGGAGCAGCCGATGTTAAATTTCAGTTTCGCCAACCCGACTCAGATTCTTTTTGGCGAAGGACAGATCGCCGCAATAAACAATGAAATTCCGGCCGATGCCCGGGTGCTGGTCACCTATGGCGGCGGCAGCATTAAACAGAACGGTGTTTACCAGCAGGTTGCCGATGCACTCAAGGCGTACACCTGGTTTGAGTTCGGCGGCATCGAGCCCAATCCGAGCTACCAGACCTGCATGCAGGCGGTGGAGTTGGTCAGACGCGAGAAAATTGATTTTATTCTTGCCGTGGGTGGCGGCTCGGTCGTGGACGGCAGTAAATTTATCGCTGCGGCAGCGCCGTTTACCGGTGAACCTTGGGACATCTTGTCCAAGGGCGCTGCAGTAAACAGCGCCGTGGCGCTCGGCGTGATCCTGACCCTGCCCGCCACGGGCTCAGAGTCCAACAGTTTCAGCGTGGTATCCAATAAGGAGACCAACGACAAACTGCCGTTCGCAAGCGCGCTGGTTCAGCCGAGGTTCGCCGTGCTGGATCCGAGCGTGACATACAGCCTGCCGGAGCGCCAGGTCGCCAACGGCATAGTCGATGCCTTTGTGCATATTATGGAGCAGTACCTGACCTATGACGTGAGTGGAAAAGTGCAGGACAGGTTTGCCGAAGGCCTGCTGCTGACCCTGATAGAAGAAGGCCCGAGGGTATTTGAGGAGCCGGAAAATTATCAGATCCGTGCCAATATCATGTGGGCGGCGACCATGGCCCTGAACGGCTTGATTGGCGCCGGTGTGCCGCAAGACTGGGCGACGCATATGATAGGCCATGAACTGACGGCCCTGTACGGCCTCGACCATGCGCAAACCCTGGCCGTAGTGCTGCCGCGGATGATGCAGGTACAGCGGGAAGCCAAACGGGGTAAACTGCTGCAATATGCCGCTCGGGTATGGGGCCTGGATACGCAGGATGAAAATGCCGCCATCGATGAAGCGATTGCGCGCACCGAGGCGTTTTTCCACAGCGTCAGAATGAAGACGCGGCTGGGTGATTATGGCCTCAGCGAAGCGTCGGTCGAGCCGGTCATCGAGCAACTTACGCGCCATGGCATGACGGCGCTTGGCGAACACCAGGATGTCACCCCAGAGAAAAGCCGGGCCATCCTTGTCGCCAGCCTTTAAAAACGCGATTAAAAAACCGGCCATGCAGGCCGGTTTTTTATTAACTGAGGATCCAGAACAGTCCCATGCCGAGCAGGGTGGTGTAATAGATATTGTGGGTTTTCCACGCCACGGCCATGGCCAGCAGGGAGGCGGGAATGTAGGGGTTGTCAAACGACAGTTGCCATTCCCCTTCGGGCAGCAATACGATCGGCACCCAGATGGCCGTCAATACGGCGGGGGCGCTGAAACTTAAAAATTGCTGCATTTTCGGGCCCACGGAAAAAGGTAGCTTGGCATGCAGGAACAGGTAACGGCTGGTAAAGGTGACACAGGCCATGAGTAAAATTGTCGTTATCATTCGCGAGCTTCCTTTTTGCTTTGCCAGTGATGGCTGAAATAGCCCACCGACATGCCGATAAGCGCCGCACAGACCAGCCAAAGATCAAAGCCGATGCTTTTCAGCCAGGTTGCACTCAGGCCCGCGGTCACTACAGTCAACAGGGTCGGCAGGTTTTTTACGCCGGGGACCACCAGAGCGATAAAGGTGGCGGCAATGGCAAAGTCGAGCCCGAGATGGGTCAGATCCGGCAACAGGGCGCCTGCGACTATACCGAGCAGGGTCCACAGGTTCCAGGCCAGGTAAAAACTGAATCCGGCCGAGAGGGCATATATCAGGCGCAGTTTAGTGCGGTAGGCCTTGGGATGGTGGGAAAACGCGAACAGTTCATCGGTCAGCACGAAACTGACCGGCAGGCGCCAGCGCAGTGGTTGGTCTATGACCTTGTGACGAACCGCCAGGCCGTAGAGAAAGTGGCGCGAACTGATGATAAAGGTGGTGAATAAAATGGTCAGCAGCGGCGTGTTGCCCGCGATAAGTTCTATCGCCACCAACTGAGCGGAACCGGCAAACACCAGCGCCGACATCAGTTGTGCTTCAACGGCGGTGAAACCGTTTTGCATCGCCAGCGAACCGCACAGGATCCCCCATGGCAGCACCGCCAGGTTGAGCGGCAACATATCAAAAAAACCCTTCAGTAACGCGCGTCGGGTCGGTTGCATTTTGTTTCCATCGATCCAAAGATAAAAAAAAACAGTGTGCCATAAAAAACGACGTTTGCGTGCTTTGCTGCGACCAAAGCAGTACATAGAGTGAGTCGGTTGTGGAATAATAGCGCCGTTTGTTTTTAATATGGGGAATGCCATGCACGCAGTGAAAGTCTGGGACGGTTTTATCCGCTTTTTCCATTGGGCCCTGGTGGGGTCGATCCTGGTTCTGTACATCAGTGCGGAAAACGAATGGATGGAGCTGCACTTCGTTACCGGCTATATGACGTTAGCGTTACTGCTCACCCGCCTGGTGTGGGGGATTGTCGGCGGTGAAACCGCACGAGTTTCCGCCCTGCTGCATTCGCCGAAAAAAGCGCTGGCCTCGCTCGGTGCCGAACAGCAGCACGCCGGTCATACGGCGGCGGGCAGTTACATGGTGCTGGCTTTCTTTATTCTGTTGCTGGTACAGCTGGTGACCGGGCTGATGAGCAGCGATGATATTCTTTCCGAAGGTCCTCTGGTTGCTTATGTGCCGGGCGGTTGGGTGGAACGGGCGACCGATTTGCATCATCTCAATTTTAACCTGCTGCTGGCGGCCATCGCCCTGCATATTGCGGCTATCGTTTTCTATCGTTTAAAAGGGAAGAATCTGGTCAAGGTGCTTGTTACCGGGCGGTCCGGCTATGTCGAATCGGCACCGAGCCTGAAAAGCGGGCGCACTGCCTTCGTATTGTTTGCCGCGATTCTGGCCGGACTGTTGCTGACCTGGGGCAGGGCACCCTTGACGGCTCTATTGGGATAAAAAAACGGCCTTTCGGCCGTTTTTTTATCATTCCTTGAAGGACTTGTGGCAATCTTTACAGGTTTTTGCCCAGGCGCCGAAGGCGGCCTGAATTTGTTTTTGGTCGCCTGATTTTGCGGCAAGTGCCAACGCATCGGCGTATTCCTGGAATGCCGAGGCCTTTTTCATAAAGGTCTGGTTGTCTTGCCATACGGCTGGAAGCGCATCGGTTTTACCCTGATCCGAACCCGGAATGAACGCTTCCCACGGCATTTTGGCCAGGGCTGCTGCATTGTCGGCGCGCTGGCTGAAGCGTGCGGCATCGAACGGCACCTTGCCCTTGAGCATCGCACCCATGTCGCCGATCTGCACGCGGATCAGGGAAAACGCCGCCTGGCGGTAGTGAATGGCATCCTCGGGTTTTTCAAATACGCTGTCGGCCTGTGCCGAAGCGGCCGCACAAAACGCGGCGGCAATCATAAGTTTGTTCAGTTTCATTCCATTTCTTCCTTATTAGCGAGGCCCTTGTTTTAACTTAGGGAACTCAGAATTGCAATCCGTCCGGGTTAAGTTACTCGTTCACGTCGATATCGGCGAAGATCATGCCGCGACGCATGCTGCGGGTTGCCAGGTAAATTTCTGCCAGCAGTGCGAAAAAGGCGCAAATAAGCAACAACATGGCGACCACGAAGCAGATGGCGATGGTGGTGCCCAAATTGATCGACTGAATGTGGGAAATAAACAGCAGCATCACCACGCAGCAGACCAGCAGGGCGCTCAGTATGCTGAGGCTGAAGGCGATATGGATGCAGCGGGAGCGCTTCCAAAGCGCCCTGAGTTCGGTGCGCAGCGAATGGTTGAAATCCTCATCGGCACTTTTTTTCAGCTTACGCTCCAGGGTGCGGGCGCGATCTGTTATACGGGCAAGGCGATTCGACAACACGCCGAGCGTCGCGGCGATGCCCGTGATTAAAAAAACCGGGGCGACGGCGGTTTGGATCACCTTGGCCATGGTCAGGATGTTGATTACGTCGGTTGTCATGGTTTCGCAAGCTCCTTGGCTCGGCGTTGCAGTGGAATCTTATCCGGTTACCGTAAAGTCGCGCAGGGGATTTGAGACCCTGCGTATTCAGCCGTTACAGTATACCTTGAGGCAAGTGACGCGGCACTGGACAGGGGATGAAAAAGCGCTCAGTATGAATCAAAAAGGAGTCATACTATGGAACATTCTGATCAACAAGACCCCCTGATTGCGGATAAAGAAAGCCGTAACTGGGCGATGTTTTGTCACCTTAGCGCCCTCAGCGGTTACCTGATCCCGTTCGGCTCGGTGCTCGGTCCCTTGGTGGTGTGGCTGATCAAGAAGGACGAAATGCCCGCCGTCGCGCAGCATGGCCGAAATGCCCTGAATTTTCAGCTCACCATGCTGGTTTTGTATTTTATCTGCTTTGTTCTGGTGTTTCTGGTTATCGGCCTGATCCTGCTGCCGCTGGTGGCCCTGTTCTCGCTGGTAATGATCATCATCGCCACGGTGAAGGCCAGCGAGGGGAAAGACTTTAACTATCCGCTCACGATCCAGTTTATCAAGCGCTGACGACCGCGCGTGTCCTGTCAGGACGCGCGCCAGTCCAGGGTCAGAGACACCGAGTCGGCAAAACGCAGGGCATGGGGTTTGTCGACCCGTACCTTGGTATAGCTGACGCTCGGGTGGCGGTGGCAGCAGGCCAGGATCTCCGCCACCAATTTTTCCAGCAGCAGAAAATGCCCCTCTTCCACCAGGGAAATTACCTCCTTGGTGATGGTTTTGTAGTTCAGCGCCTTATCAACCTCGTCCAGGCTACAGGCCGCATCCGCCGGATAGTGAATCTCAATGTTGATCACGACATCCTGTTTTTTTTCCTTTTCTTCCGGATTGAAGCCGATGTAAGTTCTGAGCCGTAAGTTAGTGATGTTAATGATGGCGTTTTGCATATCAGTTCTTCACCAGCTGCAGGAATTCGTTGCGGGTTTTCGGATCGGTGCGGAAATTCCCCAGCATTACGGAGGTGCGCATTTGCGAGTTCTGTTTTTCCACGCCCCGCATCATCATGCACATGTGTTTGGCCTCGATGATCACGCCTACCCCCTTGGCGCCGGTGACCTCTTCGACGGCAACGGCGATTTGGTGGGTCAGCTGCTCCTGAATTTGGAAGCGGCGCGCATACATGTCGACGATGCGGGCGAATTTTGACAGCCCCAGCACCTTGCCGTCGGGAATGTAGGCGATATGGCAGCGCCCGACGAAGGGCAGCAGATGATGTTCACACATGGAATAGAGTTCGATGTCCTGAACCAGCACCATGTCGTCGGCATCCGAGCTGAACACCGCGTTATTGGTTATTTCTTCCAATTTTTCGCGGTAGCCCTTGGTCAGGTATTCCATCGCCTTGGCGGCGCGTTTCGGGGTATCCAGCAAACCTTCACGTGAGGGGTCTTCGCCCACCGAGGTGAGGATCTGGCGGTAACTTTCTGTCAGTTTATCGTGCATAATGGTCTCGTGTTATTTCAGGTGTCGTCCGCCGTCGACCGGCAGCGAGCGCCCGGTTATATAGGTGCTGGCAAGCAGCAAATCGACACAGTTCACTATCTCCTGGCAACCGGGCTCAATGCCCATCAGCGATTTGCGCAGGGTTTTTTCTTTATACTCGGGGCTGTCGTCGGCATTAAAAATGATCAGCGACGGCGCTATGCTGTTGACCTTGATCCTGGGCGCCCATTTGGCGGCATAGGAACGGGTCATATTGTCCAGCGCGGCCTTGCTGGCCGCGTAGGCGATATGCTTGGGGCTACCTTTTTCTACGATGTAATCGGTCAGGTGGATCACATCCGCCGGCTCGCTGGTTGCCATCAGCAGGGATTCACAGCCCTGGTTTATCAGGTAAGGCACCTTGGCGTGAATGCGCATCATATCGTCAAACAAGGCGGCATGATCCGGGTTGTTCTCTTCGCAATCCCAACTGGATGCATTATGAATAATCGCCCTTAACGACGAGGTTTGCAGTTTTAAACGGGCAATAAAATCGGCGATATCGGCATCATCGCTGAAATCCACGTACATGCATGTCACCCCCTGGGCTTCCAGCACGTCTATTGCGGCATGCCGGGTACGGTAGGTAATTATCAGGGGATGTTTACGTGCGACAAAGTGCTCTGCCAAAGCCTGGCCGATGCGTTGTCCGGCGCCGGTGATCAGTATGGGGGACGTCATTTTATTATGGTTATCGCAGAATTAAATTTCGATTCATTGGCTTACTATAAACCAATTTGTGCTGAGATTTAACTGGTGGTCGTTGCTGTGCACTGACAAGGGGGATTGAGCGGGTAACAAAAGAGCTGCCGGGCGGCGGGCGCCCGGCGGACGGATCAGCCGTAAATGGTCGGGATAGGCTGTCGCTTGTGCTGGGTGCGCAGATAGATGGCGATCAGCTTATCGGCGACGTCTTGCGTAATATCCTTACCTTCGAGGAAATCGTCTATCTGATCGTATGTCAGGCCCAGCGCATCCTCGTCGGCCAGCCCCGGACGTCCGCATTCCAGATCGGCGGTGGGGATTTTGTTGATCAACACCTCCGGCGCGCCCAAGGTACGGGCCAGCAGACGAACCTGGCGCTTCGACAGGCCGAACAGTGGGGCCAGATCGCAGGCGCCGTCACCGAATTTAGTGTAAAAGCCGGTGATGTTTTCTGCGCTGTGGTCGGTGCCGACGACCAGGCCATGGCTCAGGCCGGCGATTTCATACTGTGCGACCATGCGCTGGCGAGCCTTGACATTGCCCTTGATGAAATCGATGTGAGTCTGGTCCGGCAGCGCTTCACCGTTGCCGACCATGGCGGCCAGCGCCTGTTCGTGCATGGCATCGGTCGCGGCCTTGATATTGACCGTCATGCGCTTGCTGGGCTGGATAAAATCCATCGCCATCTGCGCTTCGTGCTCGTCCGCCTGAATGTCATAAGGCAGGCGCATGGCGATAAACGCGTATGTGTCTGTGCTGTGTTCCTTGTTCAGTTCTTCTACCGCCAGCTGGCACAGGCGTCCGCAGGTGGAGGAGTCAACACCGCCGCTGATGCCCAACACTAAGGTGCGGGTGTGCGAGTCGAGCAACTTTTGCTTGATAAAGTTGACCCGACGGGTGATTTCGGCAGCGGCATCTATGGTGGGAAGCACTTTCATTTCGGCGACGATCTCGGCGCGCATAGTTTGACTCCTGAACTGGTTGTGTAACCTGGGTATTATGTTGCCGGCGACGTGTAATTTAAAGCCCCAAATGGGCCTTAATTTGCGCCAGCTGTGCTTTAAGGTCGGCGACCTCGGCCTGGAGCAAGGCCAGAGAGGCTGAATCCTGCTCGTCGGCCTGTGCGCCTTCATCCATCGCCTGCTGGGTTGCAAAGGCATGAGCGTAACGGCTTTCGCGTTTGCCCGGCTGACGCGGATGTTTGACGGCATGTTGCTGCGACACCAGTTTTTCCAGCGTGCTTTCTACCTCATCGACGCTGTGAAACTCCGCCAGCCGGTTGGTACGGGTGCGCAGTTCCCCCGGTGTTTGCGGTCCGCGCAACAGCAGCACGCAGATCAGGGCCTTTTCCTGTTCCGTGAACTTGAGGGAGCCGAATTCGGTGTTGCAGAAGCGGTGTGCGTATTTGTTGACCCGGCCGGAAAATCCCTCGTCCTGAGTGACCAGACGCAGGCTCATCAGTTCCTCCAGGGTATCCTGCACCTCGGCTTCGCTGAGGTCCAGCACAGGTTCGCGGTTCGACTTTTGATTGCAGGCGTTGGTCAGCGCATTAAGCGAAAGCGGATACTGTTCCGGCGTTGTGACCTGTTTTTCCAGCAGGCAGCCGATCACACGTTGTTGATTTTGGGTCAGTTCCATATTCAGGATTCCGTTATTATGTTGTGCGCCACCTTACGAATTATCCGACCCTTTGTCTATGGCGAGGTCTTTCAACCACGGTTTGAGCATGGCGTTCAGGGTGGCGAAATTTAAGGGTTTACTCAGGTAGTCATCCATGCCCGCATCCAGGCATTTGTTCCTGTCGTCACTCATGGCGTTGGCCGTCAGGGCGATGATCGGTACCTTGCGGTATTCTTCACCGGCCGCACCGTTGCGGATCTGGCGGGTAGTTTCGTAGCCGTCCATTTCCGGCATCTGGCAATCCATCAGCAGCAAGGGGTAGGGCGGATGAGGAACGCACTTAAGCATCTCCAGCGCCTGTATGCCGTTGACGGCGATATCACAGTCGATGCCGATATTGTTCAAGAGCGCCCTCGCCACGGCCTGATTGACCGGGTTGTCCTCAACCAGCAGCACCTTGGGCAGCTTTTCCGGTTGGGGTTTTGTGGGCTCGTTCATCTTGAGGTTCGTGAATGAGCCGTTTGCGTTTAATGCCCCGGCCAATGCCAACGGCGTCAGAGGGCGGTAAATATGACCGTCGACGTGATGGGCCAGGGGAGCCAGTTTTTCGCGGGAGATCCCGAGCGGAGTCACCATCAGCAAACGTGTGTTTTGCCCGTGGGCCAATTCGGCCAGTCGCTTAAGGCGTGTAATGTCGTTGTCCTCCAGGGCATCGAAGCTTACCAACACCAGGGTGATCTCCGCCAGGTCGCTTTGCAGAGCTTCCTGAATTGAAGCCAGCGTCAGGCAATCGACGCCGAGTAGTTGAAGGTTGTGTTTCGCTGCGGCCCGTCCCGGACCATGAGGATCGACTAGCAACACGTTGTGCCCGGTAAAACGATAGTCCGTGCCTTCGCAGTCTTCTTTCGCTGCGCCGACCTCAATATAGAAACGGAAGGTGCTGCCATGGTTCGGTGAGCTCTCCACGCTGACATCGCCGCCCATCAGGGTGCACAGCTTTTTGACTATCGCCAGCCCCAACCCCGTACCGCCGTATTGCCGCGTGGTGGAGGTATCGGCCTGGGTGAAGGCATCGAACAGGGTGCTTTGTTTATCTTCGGCTATGCCTATGCCGGTATCCGTGACGCTGACGTGCAGCCAGTAGCTTTTTCCCCGATGGGGCTGCAACGAGGCGTGAACCCTGATCTCCCCTCCTTGGGTGAACTTAACGGCGTTGCTAAGCAGGTTGCCGATTATCTGGCGTATCCGGCCGGGATCGCCGTTGAGGCATAGCGGGCGCAGTTCACTGCAATCGAGCAGCAGGCGTGAATTTTGTTGTTCGGCCTTGAGAGCAAAGGATTCGACCTGTTTACTGAGCACCTTGAGCAGGTCAAAATCAACCGCTTCGATATCCAGTTTACCGGCTTCGATTTTTGAAAAGTCGAGGATGTCGTTAATGATCGACAGCAAGGTGTTGGCCGAGCTGCTGGCCAGCTCGATATGGTGCTTTTGATCCGGACTTAGTGTGGTGGTTTGCAGCAATTCCAACATGCCGATCACGCCGTTCATCGGGGTGCGGATCTCATGGCTCATACTGGCGAGAAACTCGCTTTTAACCTTTGATGCCTGCTCAGCGGCATTTTTCGCTTCGATTAACTGCTGTTTCGTTTCCCGTTGCTGGTGGTTGGCATAGATACTGCCGAGCAGGTTGGCGACCGAGATGGCAAAGGCTTCGTCGTTTTGCGTCCAGCTTCTTAGCGAACCTGTATGTTCAAGGCACAGGATCCCCACGCTGCCGTTGCCGCCGGGGATCACCACATCGAGCATGGAGCTGATACCCAGCGGGGCCAGGTAGCTTTCACCGAATTCCTTATAGATAGGATGCAAGGTTACGTCGCGGATGTTGAGCAGGGCGTGATTTTTCATCAGATCGAAATAAATCGGGTAGTGCTCGATTTCTAACACGCAGCTTTCCTGACAATGGCCTTCCTGTTGCAGGAACAGTGAATCGAGTCGGAGCTGTTTTTGATTGGAGTCGTAGAGCCACAGACTGACGCGGGCGCAATCCAGGGTTGCGCCGATAAGTTGCGTTATGGTGTGTTTTGCTACCGTGAAATCGCCCGACAGCACCGATTCCTCGACCGCCAATCCGGCCAGCGCCTCGTTTTGCGAGGTCAGCTTCCTTTGTTCCAGTTCGCCGCGCTTCTTATTGTCTATGTCCTGCATCGAGCAGAACAGGCGACGGCATTGCTGATGGCCGAACTCGGCTTCGCCACGCACCTGTACCCAACGTTCCAAACCTCGCGCAGGCGTGATCTGCAGCTCGATGGCAAAGCTGTCGCCGTTATCACAGGCCTGTCGCATCAGGTTTTCCAACAGCTCCCGCTGGGGCCCGGGTTTGAAAAACACCAACGGGTTTGCAAAGTCGGGGACATAGGTTTCGTCCACCCCGAACAGCAGGCGGGTCATTCGCGACCAGATCAGTTGACGGTTGATAAAATCGATTTCCCAACCGCCGATGCGCGCCTGCTCGCTGATGGATTCCAGTATTTTGCTCTGGCGAGCGAGCTTTTCGCTGGTTTCCTTTTGCTCCGTAATGTCCATACCGGTGGCGTAAATCTTGCCGTTTGCACCGGGGGAAGCGTTCCAGAGCAGGCTGATATAGTCGCCCTGTTTGGTGCGGTAGCGGTTTTCGAAATGAATGGTGAGTTCACCTTGCGCCAGACGGCTTACTTCGTTTTGCGTCGACTGAATATCGTCGGGGTGAATAAAATGAAAAAATTCGCGCTGTAATAACTCATCGCGACTGTAGCCCAGGGTGCGTAAAAAGGTCAGGTTAACCTGCTCAAAGTAACCGTCGGTGTTGGCGATGCACATGAGATTATTGCTGAGGTCGAAGAAATTCTGCAGTTCCTGCTTGGCCTGCATGATCGCCTGTTCGGCGCGTTTGCGCTGCGAAATATCCAGCAGTGTTCCTATCATGCGCTTGGGGCTGCCGTCCGTCAGCCATTCCACCACCTTGCCGCTGTCGAGTACCCAAACCCAATGCCCCTTCTTGTGGCGCATTCTGACCTCGCAGAGGTAGCTCTCGGTTTCACCGCGCAGGTGGGTGTTAAGCTTGTCCTGTGCACCGGGCAGATCGTCGGGATGGCTCAACGCATGCCAGGTCTCCAGCGTCATGGGGGAGATTTCCGTCAGGGAATAGCCGAGGATCTTCGCCCAGCGCTGGTTATAGCTGATCTCTCCCGTGTCGATGCGCCAGTCCCAAATCCCGACCCCGGTGTTGTTGATCACCAGTTCCAGTTGGCGGGCGTTTTCACGCAGAGTCTGCTCGGCAGCCTTGCGCAGGGTAAGGTCTTCGACGATCGACCAGATGTACTTTTTGTTTCCCGGCGTGGTGAATTCAACCCCGTTCAGCAAGACCGGATAGCGGGTACCGTCCTTGCGAATATATTCCTTCTCGTAGGGGCCGTAGCGACCCTTTTCTTGCAGATCGCGCAGCTGCTTTTCCTCTTCGGCCTGGTATTCGGCGGGCGTAATATCCCAGTAGCTCAGCCTTTTAAACTGTTCGGCCGTATAGCCGGTGGGTTTCACCAGGGCGTCGTTGAGCTCGATGAAATCCCCGCTGGCGGCGTCGTTGAGGGCAATGCCGAGAGGGGACAGCTGGAATAACGCCCGCAGCCTTTGCTCACTTTCCTGTTGTGCGGAGATGATGCGCTTGGAGAGAAAAATACTGAACAGGAACAGCGCCGCGATCAGGATGATCGCCAGCCTGACCGGCCAGTATGAAGCCGCCGGCGGATTCCAGCCCGCTTTCGGCACCACGTACATGACCCAGCGGCCGCCGGGAAAAATGATCTCGAAGGATACGGGATCAAAGTTTATTATTTCCGGGCTGCCGAAGAAGGTCTCACCTTGGGCACCGAGACCGTCCTGACCTCGCATCATGACATGGTGGGTCTGAGTCAGGTCCAGCAGTCCGCTGTTTTGATATACCTTATCTACGTCCAGCACCACGGATAACAAGCCCCAGAATTTGTTGAGATCCGGATGCGCCCCCTTATACAGATACAGCGGCATGCGGGCTATCAGCCCGGTTCCGCCCTGCACCAGGTTGAGCGGTCCGGCCATCACGATGCGGTTTTCATCCCGTGCCTTTTTCGCGCTGGCGCTTTGGGTAGGGTGGGTGAGGAAATTCAGGCCGATGGATTTTTCGTTACCCGCCAACGGATAGGTCATGCGTATCACCATGTCCGGCGCGGCACCTATGTTGCGCAGTTCATTGGTGGTCGAAAACAGGGGGGCGGCAATTTCTTCAAAGCGCCGCTGATCCAGGTTCGGCTCCGCCATTACCGCGGCGCCGAGGCCTCGAACCAGTTGAATGTTTGAGACCAGGGTTCCCTCGAGCTGGGCGCGATAGACACCTAGCTCGTCATGAACCTGCGCGCGGTAAGATTCCATGGCTCTCAGGTAATTGAACCTGTCTATGGTGTAGCCCATCGTCACGACGGCGATGAGCAGTGCTGGAAATATATAGCTGTTGAAACGGCGGAACGTGATTCCAGGCTCTTTTTGCGGCGGCATTCTGGCTGATTTGGTTTTAGAAGGTGGTTTAACTATAACCAACTGAGTGGATTTGGCTAGGCCTTATGGCTTGAAAAACAATAAAAACATGGCGCTGAGTGAGTTCTTTTTTCCTTGTCAATTAATCGCTTAGCTTCATGCCATTAGCAAATGGGCTGAAAAACGGGCCTTGGCGCGGCTAAAAAGCCACAAGGGGCGGGCCCGGAAGGCTCGCAACATTTTCTGCCTTGCGGGAGAAGGGGGCCATTTGCCGGAATTTTGTGCCGTATTTCATCAATAACGGCGACGGGATCACTGTTTTTTCATAATCGAGGCGCTAGAATGAATCCTTCTGCCTGGAAAATAATAAGAAAAACGGGAAATTGTTATGCT
>JBNKEN010000465.1:0-3617 GCA_050288805.1 Pseudoalteromonas sp. | reverse complement strand
CCTCGCGGCCAGGCAGTTAGCCAGCGTCGCCCCCGCAAGGCCGCCGCCGACTATGGTGACATCAAACTGTTGCACACCCGCTCCTATTTGCGCATCAGGGCTTCGATTTCATCAACCGCCTTGGGTACGGCTGCCGTCAGATTTTCATGGCCGTCGGCGGTTACCAGCACATCGTCTTCGATACGAATGCCGATGCCGCGGTATTGGGCTGGGGCTGCACTGTCGGCGGCAATATAAAGGCCGGGCTCGACGGTCAGTACCATGCCGGGTTCAAACGGCCGCTCTTTATCTTCAACCTTGTAATCGCCCACGTCGTGCACGTCGAGGCCGAGCCAGTGACCGAGGCCATGCATGTAATATTCCTTGTAGGCACCGCTTTCGATTAGCGTGTCTACCTCGCCTTCCAATATGCCCAGCTTTACCATGCCTTCGGTCAGCACGCGGGCCGTCGCATCGGCCGCCTGCTTCAGGGTGTTGCCGGGCTTAACGATGGCCAGGGCCGCCAGCTGAGCATCCAGCACCAGCTGGTACAGGGCCTTTTGCGGCTCAGAAAACACGCCGTTAACCGGGAAAGTACGGGTAATGTCTGCGGCATAGCCCTCGAGTTCACAGCCGGAATCGATGAGCACCAGCTCGCCGTCTTTCAGCTCGTCGCTGTTTTCGGTGTAGTGCAGGATATTGGCGTTATCGCCGCCGCCGACTATGGTGCCGTAGGCCGGATAACGGGCCCCGTGCATCGCATAATGATGATGGAGTTCCGCTTCCAGCTGATATTCGGTCGCACCGGGCTTGGCGAATTGCATCGCGCGGATGTGGCCTTCGGCGCTGATCCGGGCGGCACGGCGCATCAGGTCAAGTTCCGACTCGGATTTGAACAGGCGCATTTCATGTATCGGCTTGCGTACATCTTTGATCACGTCCGGCGCCAGGTAGCCTTTCTTCGGCGCGCCGCGCAGTGTATTCAGCAGGTTCCAGATCCGGTTATCGAAGTCGGCGTAGGTGCCCTGACCGTAATACAAGGTTTTGCGGCCGTTAACCAGCTTGAGCAATTCGTCGTCCAGTTCGCTGACGGCAAAGGTCTGGTCGAATTGGAATTGGTCCTTCGCGAGTTCAGGGCCGATTCGACGCCCCTGCCAGATCTCCGCCATCTTGTCCTTGCTGCGGCAAAACAGGGTGGTCTGGATCTCATCGCCGGGTGTCAGCACCAATACCGCATCGGGCTCTAAAAATCCGGTCAGGTAGAAAAAGTCGCTGTCCTGGCGGAACGGGTATTCTGTATCCCGGCTGCGGGTCAGTTCAACGGCAGCGGGGATCACCGCGACGGAATTGGCGCTCATGGCTGCCAACAGCTGCTCTCTGCGAGCCTTGAATTCTTCTATTTTCATAATAATCAATGCAGCGTTTTGGATTGTGTATTGGTAGAGGTTCTTTTTCCGAGTTCGGCAAAACAGAGCAATGCGGAAACGCGAACGTATTCGACCACCTCGACAAAGGCCTGGCGATCTTCTTCGGTTTCGTCAAAACCGGTATCCAGGCGGCTGATCTCGGTAAAATCCTGGATCACTTCTTTGACATCGGCAGACAACTTGCCGTAGCTCTTTTGTTTCAAGCCAAATCCGAGCAGGTAGCCGCTGACCCAGGCAACCAGGGCGTTGGCCTGATCGAGCAGCGACTCTTCTTCGTCCGGCAGGTAAGGCTCGAAATGCAGCTCATCACTGCCGAAGCTCTCAACCACCTGGCTGTACAGTTCGGCTAGCCAGGTTTTAAGTTCTTTCTCGAATTCGATGCCTTCGTTGAGCACATCGCTCAAAAGCGTCAGGTATTCACTGCGCTCGATGTCGAGGCCGCAGGCCAACAGGCCGCTGATGATGCCGTGCACCTCGGCGGGCATGATAAAGATATCGTGTTTTTCCAGCAGCAGTTGTGCCTGCTGATAATCGTGGGATTTGCTCATAGCGCTATGACGTTATTCGGTAACCGGTTAATTGCTTTATGCTATCACCCTGCCCGCCCCGACTCCAATTAATTGTATGACGGCGATCAAAAAGCGGGCGGCAAAGTAAACGGTTCGTTAGAGAGCGGGTAAAAATAAAGCGCTTGAATCTAAATTAGCAAAATTTGCTGTGCCCTTTTGCCAGCGTCTTATATACTGAAAGTGTTCCCTAGCTCATCGGACAGTGAATTAAGTCCCTGAGCCGATAAATTTTTATTAGGGGTGCACCTTATTGGCTATTGCGCAGGCTCGGCATGTACCGAGAAGCCTACGGCCGGTAGATGTATTCCGCCTTGAACCTTAGGGTTCAAGGGCTGACATTCGCATCCGTAAGGCCGGGGAACACCTTCCTTAACTCGCCGCATCAGGCTACTTTCTACCCCCGACAAAAACCTACGCAAACACTTTCTGTGCCCGACATCAACGCTGTTCAGGAAGTTTAAACTCGGTTCCGTATACCTCGTTATAGTGGGTAACGAGATCGGGCCAAAGACTTTCATCAAACCATCGCAGGTGAGCATCCAGATAGGCACGTTGTTTTGTGACCTGTCTTAATACCTTATCTAATTTTGCGACCAACAATGTGCCTTGTTCTGAATTAGAGCAAAGATAATAGCCGAGAATAAACGGGCTCATTCCTGCTATCGGATAACTACTGTAAGAAAGGCGACTCTGGCTTAGACTTTTATAATGTTGCAGCACGTTCGGATACTCTAATATCATGTCCAGGCGTCCGCTTAAAAACATGTTATTTAAGGCCGCAGACATATCTTGCCCGGCGCGTGACCACAGGTGTCCTTGGTTTTTAACGTCATTCAGGATGGGATCGATGGCTTCACCATATGCTCTGCCTTGCGTGATCCCCAATTGAAAACGATCCGCGAGTTTCAATAAAATGTCTAACTCGACCTCCCCTTTGCCGTTCAAAGTGCTTCTCACCAGATCAGATTCCGCTTCATTAACGTATAACCTGATCCCCGGAAAAACCACTTGAGGAAGTCCGGGGCTGAGACTGTATTTACTTCTCTCCTCGGTAATAACCTTATTCCCCGCACATGCTAAGTCAGACTCCTCCACAATTTTTAACGCGCGACGTACGCTTGCCGTCATGTATTTGTGTACATAACCGGTTAATAAGGGAGTGATCAGAGCACTGGTTGCGCCATCGACATCTATGGTATTAAGGTTGTCCTTGCTGATGCTAATTTGCTTAGGCTCAGTGACCCACAATACCTCGGTCGCAGACCTGGCACTGGCTTGAAAACTTAAAATGGCGGCTAAAGGTAGCAGAAGTGAAAAACTGGGTTTCATTCCATGGCATTGTCATATTTAATCAATCAACAAAATGACTCAAATCCCCCCCTTTTGTCAAAGCTTATTCCAGGTACATTTGTAATCAAATGATTCAATTCCTATTACATAAACAACCAATTTCCGCCCTGCTCCCCTTAGAGAAAAACCAGGCTACGTGTATCGGGACCTAGTTTCGATGTAAACAGCCAACCTTAGAAATACCGAGGTTCAACATTAACCCGTCAGAAATACTCTAAAAAACAAAAAGGCCTCTCTGATTGGAGAGGCCTTTTTGTTTAATTAGGAGCCTGGCGATGACCTACTTTCGCAT
>JBNKEN010000464.1:0-3020 GCA_050288805.1 Pseudoalteromonas sp. | reverse complement strand
CGAAGCGATCAGGCCGCTGAGAAATTTAGCGTGTAATGGTGGCAAAGGCCTGACCCATGCGCGTGACGCTTTCTGGCTCATGGCCGTCGATAAATTCGGCGGCCCCAGCGCCCCAAGCCAGGATCACCGTACTGCCGAGTTTGAAGCGGCCCATTTCCTCACCCTTCTTTAGGTGCACGGCGGTGTTTCCCGTGGCCGGATAATCCCAACTGAAAATATCCTTGCCGGCCGGCGGCGTTACGGTGCCCGCCCACACGGTTTCAATGCTGGCGACTATGGTGGCGCCGACCAGTACCATGGCCAACGGACCCAACTCGGTGTCAAAAATAGCGACCACGCGTTCGTTGCGGGCGAACAGGTTAGGGACATTCTGCGCCGTCAGCGGGTTGACCGAAAACAGATCGCCCGGCACGTAGATCATGCGCTTCAGGGTGCCGTCGACGGGCATATGTATGCGGTGATAATCCTTCGGTGCCAGATAAATTGTCGCAAACTTGCCGCCCATAAAGGGGGCCGAGTCGCTTTCATCGCCGCCGAGCAGAGTTTGCAGTGAAAAATTGTGACCCTTGGCCTGAATAAGCTGGCCATCGACTATATCGCCGAGCTGGCTGATGGCGCCGTCAACCGGATGAGTGAGTATATTTTCGGCTGTTTCCAGGGGACGCACACCTGCTTTGAGCGGACGGGTAAAAAATTCGTTGAAGGTCTTGTAGCTCTCGGCTTGTGAGTGCTCAGCTTCGCTCATATCGATCTTGTATTGCTTGATGAATAGCTTGATCAGCATGGTTGTCAAAGGGCCCGCTTCGGCGGCCGCCAATTTACCGACCAGGCGGGAAATCAGGTGTTTAGGCATCGCATACTGCGCTGCAATCTTAATTTTATCCAGACTCACGAGATAATTTCCAAAAAAGTTTTATGAATATTAACGGATTATTGCCGGCGAGGTAAGGTGTTTTACCCGTCTAGACCCTGGGGTTACGAGCCCCGGCGCGCCCGTCTGACATGGATTCCAGAATACGGTGGTAATTTTCGAAGCGTAATTCGCTGATCTCGCCCTTGTCCACCGCTTCGCGTATCAGGCAGCCCGGATCGTTAAGGTGTTTACAATCACGGAATTTGCAGCCTCCGAGATATTGGCGGAATTCCTTAAAACACCAGGTGACCCGGTCGACGTCCAGGTGCCACAGACCGAACTCGCGAATTCCGGGCGAATCGATTAAATTCCCCCCCGACGGCAGGTGATGGAGGCGAGACACCGTTGTGGTGTGCTGTCCTAACCCGCTGTTTTCCGACACTTCCTGGGTCAGGATATCCGAATCGGGCAACAGATTATTGACCAGGGTGGATTTCCCTACACCGCTTTGGCCGACGAAAATGCTGTTTTTGCCGACCAGCAAATGTTTCAGTTCCTCGAGCCCTTCTCCCGTTCTGGTGCTGACCAGCAATACGCGATAGTCCAGCGTACGGTAGATATCGAGAACCTCGTTAACGAACCCCAGCGCTTCTTCATCGAGCAAATCGATTTTATTGAGGATTAATACGGGGGGGATCCCCATGTCCTCGCAGGCAACCAGATAGCGGTCGATGATCTGCGGAGTAAACTCGGGCAGCACGGCGGAAACCATCAGGATCTGGTCGATATTGGCCGCCACAACCTTAACGCCGTCGTAAAAATCAGGACGGGTCAGCTGGGAGCGCCGCTCATCCACCGCTTCGACGACGCCCGCGATGTCACCTTCGCTGACCTTGGCGCGGCGAAACACCACTTCGTCGCCGCACACCAGGCTGCTGACGGTTCTTCTCAGGTTACAACGCAGTATGTCGCCATTGTCGGCTTCGATATCGGCATGTTGACCAAATCGACTGATGACAATGCCGTTTTCCGCACTTCCCAGGTTGTCTTGCTGCCACTGTGGTGCGGCTTTATCCTGCTGCATTTCACTGCGGGCGGTTTGAAGACGTTTTTGCTGGTTGGCTTTGATTCGGCGGGATTGCCCTTTGCTCAGTTTCTTTTGTTTTGCCACTTGAGGCCTTAAATAAATCGCATGCTTTTGAAAAAAAGCTTTTGGTCAACAGATGAAGCTAATATGATATAACTAATTGCGTTAAATCTAAAGGAAAGCACCGCTAAGGTAGTCTATGTCTCTTCACGAATCAAATTTGATTTGGCTGGATCTGGAAATGACAGGATTGGAGCCAAAAACCGACAAAATACTTGAGATCGCCACCGTAGTAACCGATAGCGAGCTTAACGTATTGGCCGAAGGACCTGTTATTGCAATCCACCAGAGTGATGAGCTGCTGGACAATATGGACGAGTGGTGCACCAAACAACATGGCGGCTCAGGATTGACTGCGCGTTGTAAGGCCAGTCAATTCAGCGAACAGGATGCGGTAGAGCAAACCCTGGCGTTTCTTAAGCAGTGGGTGCCTGCGGGCGTATCTCCGATGTGTGGCAACTCCATTGGCCAGGATCGCCGTTTTATGAACATCTATATGCGCGAGCTGGAGGATTATTTCCACTACCGCAATATCGATGTCAGCTCAATCAAAGAGTTGGCGCGTCGTTGGCGTCCCGAGCTGCTTGAGCAGATCAAAAAGAAGAGCAGCCATCTCGCGCTCGATGACATTAAAGATTCCATCATGGAATTAAAGGTTTACCGCAACGAATTTTTTAAATTGTAAAAAATCGCTTGCAAAGCCCAACGTTTATTGTAGAATCCTGCCCCGCTCGAGAGGTAAAGCCAGCTAAGGCAAGTCTTGTCTCTCGTGTGAAAATTGCTGATTAACTGTTGTTCGTTATATGAACGATATGGAAATTCAGTATTTTTGAAGCAGCATTAGCTCAGCTGCTGAACGTACATCGCAACCTTGGTTGCGCAACGGCGTTTAAATTTTATGAGCAACCATGAAGCGGCACTAGCTCAGCTGGTAGAGCGCAACCTTGCCAAGGTTGAGGTCACGAGTTCGAACCTCGTGTGCCGCTCCAAACTTACCTTCGTCTCGGGTTTAAAGAGACC
>JBNKEN010000463.1:0-7736 GCA_050288805.1 Pseudoalteromonas sp. | reverse complement strand
GTACCGGCACAGAAATCCGCAACGCCCTCAAGGCCTCGGCCGAAGATCAAGGCGCATCCGGCCACGACGTGTACTTCGGCTACGACATAGTCAAAGCCAAAAACGCCTATGACTACCTGCTTGCCAACGGCTGTAACGGCGGTGGCAGTGGTGGCGGAAGCGGTGATCCGGCTATCACCCTAGGCGCAACCGGTTACAAGGTTCACGGCGTGAAATATGTCGACCTCAGCTGGAGCGGCGCCGGTGGCGGAATGATCGACATTTACCGCGACGGCACCGTGATCAACACCGTATCAGACAGCGGTGCGTACACGGACAACACCCAAAGCAAGGGCGGCGGCAGCTACACCTACCGGGTCTGTGACGCGGGCGGCACCTCCTCCTGCTCGGATCCGGTCACCGTGATCTTCTGATCTGTCCCTTTCGCTCAAAGCGGGCCTTGTGCCCGCTTTTTCTTTTGTTGTCCGCTTGTTAGACTATCGCCTTTAACAGTCTTGGGCCCTTTTATGCTGAATCCCGAATTAGTCGTTTCATTTCTGGCCGCCAGTTTTCTTATCGCCGTTGCCCCCGGCCCCTCCAACGCATTTCTAATGGCGCAAACCTTTGCCAACGGCCGCCGCGCCGGTATGCAGGCGGCATTCGGCTTTGCCCTTGGCGGCATCGTTCATACGGTTTTCGCCGTGGTCGGGCTGAGCGCTATTCTCAAGGCATCGACGACCGCATACAGCCTGGTGCAATATGCCGGGGCGGCCTATTTGATCTACCTCGGGATCATGACCATCAAGGACGCCACGATCCCCACCGGCGAAGGGAACGAAAAACCCCATGTCTCGACCAGCAAACGTAAAAACGTGATGCTGCAGGCGATGATGACGGAGGTGCTCAACCCCAAGGTCGCACTGTTTTTTATCGCCTTTATTCCGCAATTTGTCGATCCGGCGTTAGGTTCGGCCACCCTGCAGCTGGCTATTTTCGGGCTGCTCTACCCCACTCTGGCATTTCCCGTGGACTGCACCTATATCTATTTCGGCGACAAAATCGCGGCCTACTTTCGCAGTCATCCCTCGGCCCAACAATGGATAGACAGGGTAACCGGGGTGATCTTTATTGCTCTTGCGGGCAACTTATTGTTATAAGTGATATAAAATTGCAGGAGATGGATATGGACATAAAACAACAGCCGCTGCCGGCGAAAAAGAACATAGCCCTGGTTGCCCACGACGGAAAGAAAAACGCCTTGAAGGAATGGTGTGTCCACCATAAAGACGCCCTCAGCGTCCATACGCTGTACGGCACGGGGACCACGGGAAACCTGATCGAGCTGACGACGGGATTGGCGGTGCACAAACTGCTGAGCGGTCCCATGGGCGGCGACCAGCAGCTCGGCGCCAAAATCGCCGAGCATGAAATTCATATGCTGATCTTCTTCTGGGATCCGCTCGAATCGCAGCCCCATGATCCCGATGTCAAGGCCCTGCTGCGTCTTGCCGCGGTGTGGAATATTCCGGTCGCCTGTAACGAAGCGAGCGCTGATATGTTGCTCAGCTCACCACTGATGACCGAGCCCATGCCACGCACCCTGCCGGATTACGACCGCTACCTGCTGAACCGCATGAAACGCTGAGCACGGCTCTCGTTACTCGGCCTTACGCACCCGTAAAAAGCTGGCAAATTTCGGCACACCGTTTTTTGTCAGCCCGTGATATTGATAGGTGACGCGTGTACCGAGCGGCGGCGGATTTTCTCGTTCTACATCGCTGAATCCCGTGCCGAGCCGGAACCGCGTACCGTCGGGCATTTCAACCAGCAGGGCCCCGAGTTTGCCGTCAAACTTGCCCTTCCCGGGCAGATGTCCCACCACGACGGCCTCTGCATCCATAAAGGGTTTCAGTTTTAACAGGTTATCGCTGCGGCCAGGGGCAAACCGGGCATCGGCTTTATGCAACATCAGGCCTTCGGCGCCCTCGGCTACCAAACGCTCCAGCAGCGCCGACAACGCCTGTTCGGAAGCCACGGTAAACTGGGTTACCGCCCGCACATGCGGTTTGTCGATACCGGCAACCATTTCGCTGTAATCACGGTAGCGCTCGGCAAACGTCTTGTCCGAGTCCGGCGCATCGAAAACCATAAAACTGATCTTGCGCCAGGCCTTTTCATCGGGTTGCTGATCCAGCACTGTGCTGCTGATGAAGCTAAACTCGCCGCGCCCGGACCAAAGCTCGCCGTCGAGCCGAATTCCCGGTAATGACGCCGTGAACCAGGAAGGTGCATAGATAGGGTTCCCTTGGCGCGAAACAAGCCTGTTACCTGTCCAGATAGCCCGCACACCGTCATATTTTTCGCTTACCAGGTAATCAGTCAGGGGTTGCTGACCGTGATAATCGTTGGCCAGTTCAACCTCGATGGCCGTTACCGAAAAAGTTAATAACCAGACACTTAGCAGCAGATATTTCATGATGAACTCCGTTTCATCGACATTGCCCGTATTCTATTCTAGTTTGTCACCGGTCAATCACAAACCCAGTTTATGGCAAAGCGCCTGCAACGACTCGCACCTGTCATGGGCGACGCGAAAGTCATGGTGCAGGGTATGGGCATTCGGCACCACATAGGTCTTAATTCCTGCGCCATGAGCCGCTTTGAGCCCGGTTTCCGTGTCCTCCACGGCGACCGCCCGCTGCGCCGTCACGCCCAGCAATTCGAGCGCCCGCAGGTAGGGTTCGGGCATGGGTTTCGGCCGAGTCACATCGTCTTTGGTGACCACCACGGAAAAATAATCCGTAAGGTCATAATGAGCCAGTACCGGTAAGGCTTCCTGCCGGGTACTGCCGGTGACCAGTGCGCACCTGAGACCCCGTATTTTAACCTTTTCCAATGTCTCCCGGGCATGGGGCATTAATACCGGCCACTCGCTTTGGGCCACCTCGACAAACAGGCGATTTTTTTGCTCGGCCAATGCCGCCGGCGAGCCGTCTAAGCCATGTAAACGCACCAGGTCGGCCGCAGATTCAAGCGTCGGCCTGCCGGAATAGACCCGGCAAAATTCGGTTTCCGTATACTTAACGCCCAGTGGCGACAAAATGCGATCCCAGCATAGGTAATGCAGGGTTTCCGAATCCACCAAGGTGCCGTCAAAATCAAAAAGCACAGCGTCCAACATAACTCCCTATTCCCCCGGAAAACAAAAAGGTGCTCAAAGGCACCTTTTCTTTATTGACTGAGTCCCGCCGGCAGCGGCTCGACGACTTCTTCCCCGGTTTCCACATCTACCAGCTCATAGCCGCGTGTTTTATGTACCACCTTTAAGACCGGCTTGTCGAATGCCGACTTGAGTCGTTCGGCATCCGCCTTCAGCTCGTCCAGTGTGCGACCAAACGGCGCAGCACCGGTTTCCGACCAGTTGGTCGGCCTGCCGTTCAGGTTATATTCCACTTCGTGGATTTGATAAAGAGGCTCTTCCCCTTTTTCCCCTTCAGCGAGGATCACGCGATAATTCCAAAATCCTGACATATCTGTCTCCTGTTTTTCTCTGGTGCTACTTTAACAGCTTGCCTGCCCGTGCTCAAAAACAAAAACCCGCCAAACGGCGGGTTTTTACTTGGTTTAAACGACTTAGAAGAAGCTAACCTTGAATTCGGCGCCAATAAAGCGCGGCTCATTCACGATACCTGTGTTGTTACTGAAGTCGACACCACCGATGAAGTTTTCCTCATTGGTCAGGTTACGAACAAAGGCCGACACTTGGTATTCGTTGTCGCCGGCAGTCCAGTTGTAACCGGCGCGTAGACCTCCTTCCAACAGAGGCTCTCCTGTAAATTCAACCGACTCGTACAAGAAGAAGTTGATTTTACTGCGGTATGACCAATCTGTATAAGCGAAGAACTCGCCGTCACCAATTTCCTTGCTGTAACGCAGGGTAAAGTTGGCGATCCACTCAGGCGCGTGAGGCAGGCTGTTACCGTCAAGTTTATAACCCTTGCCTTCTACGAACGGGTCCAAAATGGTACAGCTGTGACAACCTTGCGAATACAGGTTGTCGTCCTGCAGTTCAGTATTGTTGTAGCTGATATTGAAGGTTGCGTTCAGTTCGTCTGTCAGCAGCCATTCGGAATCAAGCTCAAAACCGTAACCAACCGTTTTATCTGCATTCAGCAATTTAGCAGAGTTATCGTTACCGCCTACCGCTGTCAGTTGCTGATCATCCATTTGATAATAGAAAACCGTTGCATTGACGCGACCACGACCGTCAAATATGTCCGACTTGATACCCGCTTCGATCGAGTTGATCACCTCAGAGTCTGCCACTGTAATTTCATTACTGAACAGGATACGGCCCTGTACACTCGGCGCACGGAAGCCGTTGGCAGCACGTAGGAACAAGTTAACGTCATCGTTCAATTTATATGCCGCACTCAGATCCCAGCTCACATGGCTGTCACTCGGATTGGCCGTTAACGTCAGCGCATCCGGTGTAATACGTGTCGTTGTAAAATCTCGCTCATCGTCAGAATAACGAAGACCGGCCGTCAGCTTCAGCTTGTCAGACACCTGATAGTCGCCCGATGCAAAGACTGCCCACGCCGTTGTGTCTTGTTCCTGGAACACATAGCCCCAGTTGAAATCGGCGCCAAAGCCGTCATAAGCAAATGATTCGATCTTTTGCTCTTCGTTGTAGTAAAAGGCACCAACCTGATAGTTGAAATCGCCACTGAAGTTGCTTGCCAGACGAATTTCCTGAGTCAACTGATCATGTTCAGGAATTGCATCGGCCGTTTCAGAGACGATGAAGATATCGCCAGGGCCCATTTGTGCTGAAGGACAGCCGAAAATAAACGGAGCCGAACAACCGTAACCGCCGTCAACGTCTGCACGTGAGAAAATTTCAGCACTTTCCCAACCAGAGATCGCGGTCAGCGTGTGGTGTTCAAAGTCATACTCCAGCTTCAGGCTTGCACCTTGGGTTTCTACCTGCTGAGTTGCGAACTGAACCGAGTCTTGATAAATCACTTCAGGATCGAATCCCGGACGCGCGTTGTTACTGCCTGTTTCAATCGCGTTAGCATGGAAAACAATCGGTTTGCCGTCCAAGTCACGAGTGTGGTAGTTCAACAAAGCACTGAAATCACCGGCTTCATACAAGAACTGGATGCGTGCTGCTGTTTCTTTATAACCACCCGTCACATCATCGATTTCATTGCCCGGAGCACGGTTGTCGATATAGTCGTCTCGCTCCTGACGCAGCACGGAAACACGTGCCGACAGATTCTCGGTCAGGCCGCCACCTACCGCACCTTCAAAATCGGTAGAATTGAAAGAACCGTATGACAGTGACGCATAACCATCGAATTCCTGGCCAGGCTTTACAGAATCGAACTTAACCAGACCGGCCGGCGTGTTACGGCCGAATAATGTGCCCTGAGGACCGCGCAATACTTCAACGCGCGCCACATCGAACACGGGGAAACCTTTCAAAATTGGGCTCTCTTGAACCACTTCATCAACCACCAGGGAAACCGGCTGAGAAGCGTTCAAGTCGAAATCTGAGTTACCCAGACCACGAACATAAAAACGAGGGAAAGTACGGCCGAACGACGATTCCACAGACAGGCTGGGGATCTTAGCGTTCATAAAGCGAATATCCATACCCGCAGAGCTGTACGCATCCAAGTTGTCACCTTGCAGCGCAGAAACAGCAACAGGGACTTCCTGTGCGTTTTCAACGCGCTTACGAGCGGTGATTTGAATGACTTCAAGTTGCTTGCCTTTTTCCAAGGCAGGATCGGCTTCTGCAGCAACGGCAGTCACAGAGACCCCGGCCGCGGCAGAAAACAAGGTGGCAGAGATCAGATTCGCTAGAGGAGATCGTTTCATCGCTTTCATGTCGGGTTTAAACCTTTTTATATGCACTCTGTAGTTCAACGGTAAAGTGTGTAGCGCCGTATCACCTGGCGTGGAAACGTTCAATTTTTCGCATTGATGTATTTATTCGCGGACCTCAATTTCGAGAGTGCAAAACGAGAAAAGAGGCTGAACGTCACGGTTGGCAAGTATAACATTGATTCACATAATTGCCGCATGAGAACGGCAATATTTTTGCAATATTTAGAAAATTACGCATTATTTACGCAAATTTCACCGCACAATCTCGACAAAATGAGGACATTTGTCCTTATTGATTGCGTTATAAAAATGCAAGCAAACAGCAATTTTCAGTAAAAAACTCAAATTGAGCTGCTCGACGTCAACGAGAGAAAACACCACTCACCACAAGGTAATCAAACAGCCCATGGTAGTCTGTCGCGAAATCGCCGAGAAAAACGATTTAACGCGATTCCCTTGACCGGTTTTGGGAAAAAACACAGTATTGCTGCAACTAACAGAGGAGCACATTATGACAACCCTTGGTGTCGGCACACATAGCGTTGAAGAGGCCCTTGGTCGCCTCGAAAACATGACATCGGATATCATTCCCATCGGCGAAAACGAACACAGAGCACGTATCGAAAAGGCGCAGGCCTATATGCGCGCCAACGATATCGCCGCCGTTTACCTTAACGCCGGTACCAACCTCAGCTATTTTACCGGCCTCAAGTGGTATGCCAGTGAACGTATGGTCGGGGCCATACTGCCCGCCGAGGGCGACTTCGAGTTTATCGCCCCCTATTTCGAAATCGGCAGCCTCAACGACTATATGAAACTGAAAGGTAAGATTAATGCCTGGCAGGAACACGAAAGCCCCTATGCCCTGTTTGCCGAGGTGCTTAAACAGATGGGCATAGCCGCCACCGCTCGAATTGGCATCGATGAAAGCGCCGCCTTTTTTATCTTCGACGGGATCCGCCAATGTGCGCCCGAGCTGACGCTTATCAACGGCAAAGAGGTCACCGCCCACTGCAGAATGCAGAAATCGCCGGCAGAGCTGGCGATTATCAAACGCACCATGGAAATGACGCTGGAGGTTCACAAGGCCGCGGCCAGCATTTTACGCGAAGGGATCTCGACCAAAGAAGTGGAAGCCTTTATCGAACGGGCGCACCAAAAAGTCGGTGCACCCGGCAACTACTTCTGTATCGTGCTGTTCGGTGAAGCAACCTCCTACCCCCACGGCGTTAAGGATCCCCAGCACCTGAAGGAAGGGGACATGGTGCTTATCGATACCGGATGTAAAATTTACGATTACCTCTCGGATATCACACGCACCTATGTGTTCGGCACGCCGACGGCGCGTCAGCGAGAATGCTGGAATATCGAAAAGGCAGCGCAAGCGGCCGCATTCGAAGCGGCCAAACCCGGTATCGCCTGCGAGCAGGTTGATCTGGCGGCAAGACAAACCCTGGCCTCATTCGGCATGGGCCCCGAGTATCAGTTACCCGGTTGCCCGCACCGCACCGGTCACGGCATCGGCATGGACATTCACGAATGGCCTTACCTGGTCAAGGGCAACGAGCTTCCTCTCGCCGAGGGAATGTGTTTCAGCAACGAGCCCATGCTGGTGGTGCCCGGTGAATTCGGCGTGCGCCTGGAAGACCACTTTTACATCACCGAAGACGGTGCGGCCTGGTTTACCGAACCCAGCCTCAGCATCGACGACCCGTTCGGGATTGCATAATAAACTAACCCGGAAATATCGCTTTGATAAACGCGATATTTCCGGAATCTGCAAACACCGGAAAAACATCCGGCCATGTCGTTATGATGACGCAAGAAACGGCGTAAAAACAACCCAACGCGAGCAC
>JBNKEN010000462.1:0-4316 GCA_050288805.1 Pseudoalteromonas sp. | reverse complement strand
GTGCGCTCGCCGCCGCCAGCCGCCAGATTCACCAGGGTGCCCGGGATGGCCGCCGCCGTACCGATCGCCACCGCCGCCGTGCCCATCATGGCATGGTGCAGTTTGCCCATGGACAGGGCGCGAACGTTAAGATCGATATCGCTCTTTGCTATCTCCTTACCGGCCGACGAGGCATAGGCCGCGGCGGGCGATACGAACGCAATTTTCGGCGTATGCTGGCGCGCTTCGGCATCCGCCAGCTCCTTGATAAGGCCCATCCGGATTGCACCGTGGGCACGGATGGTTTCAAAGCGCTCAAGCGCCGCGGGATCAAAGTTGATGGCGTCCTGCAATTCCGTGCCGGTGTAACCGATTTCGTCGGCGTTGAGGAAAATGGTCGGAATACCCGCATTGATAAAGGTCGCCTTGAACGAGCCGATCCCGGGCACATTCAGTTCGTCGACCAGGTTGCCGGTCGGGAACATGGCTTCACTTCCGTCGACCGGGTCGACAAAATCCACCTGCACTTCGGCGGCGGGAAAGGTCACGCCGTCGAGTTCGAAGTCGCCGGTTTCCTGCACCTCACCGTTCGTCATCGGCACGTGCGCGACGATGGTTTTCTGAATATTGGCCTGCCAAATCCGCACCTCGGCGATGCCGTTTGCGGGAATGCGCTCGGCGTCCACCAGGCCGTTGCTGATGGCGAACGAGCCGACCGCCGCGGTCAGGTTGCCGCAGTTGCCGCTCCAGTCGATAAACGGCTTGTCGATGGCGACCTGACCGAACAGGTAGTCGACATCGTGATCCGCCTTGTCGCTTTTCGACAGAATAACGGTTTTGGAGGTGCTTGACGTCGCACCGCCCATGCCGTCGGTATGCTTGCCGTACGGATCCGGGCTGCCGATCACGCGCAGCAGCACCGCATCGCGCGCTTCGCCCGGCACCTGTGCCGCTTGCGGCAAGTCCTGCAGGCGGAAAAATACGCCCTTCGACGTGCCGCCGCGCATATAGGTCGCCGGAATTTTGATTTGTGGTTTAAAACTCATGTTTATTTCCTTGCCAGTCTTGAGACTGCAATTGTTGTCGGCCCGAAGGCCGACCCACATATGTTCTGAATCCAATGCATAAGCGAGAAATTTGCGGCTGAATCGCGAAGGACGCGCGCAGTGTATGTTTCATACATGAGCACGTCCGACAAAGAGTCAGCAGCAAAGAGCCGCTTAGGCTTGTGATTCCAGGAAGTCCTGGGCGAAACGTTGCAGTACCCCGCCCGCTTCGTAGATCGACACCTCTTCCGCGGTATCCAGACGACAGGTTACCGGCACTTCCACGCTCTCGCCGTTGGCTCGGTGAATAGTAAGCAGAAGCGTCGCGCCCGGCGTACGCTCACCGGTGACGTCGAAGGTTTCCGTGCCGTCGATATTCAGGGTATTGCGGTTGGTGCCCGCCTTGAATTCCAGCGGCAGTACGCCCATACCGATGAGGTTGGTGCGGTGAATACGCTCGAAGCCTTCGGCCACGATCGCTTCAACACCGGCCAGACGCACGCCCTTGGCGGCCCAGTCACGGCTCGACCCCTGGCCGTAGTCGGCACCCGCAATAATACACAGCGGCTGCTTGCGATCCATGTAGGTTTCGATGGCTTCCCACATGCGGGTAACCTGACCTTCCGGCTCGATACGGGCCAGTGAACCCTGCTTCACCTCGCCGTTTTCGTCGCGCACCATTTCGTTGAACAGTTTAGGGTTCGCGAACGTGGCGCGCTGCGCGGTCAGGTGGTCGCCGCGGTGGGTCGCATACGAGTTGAAGTCTTCTTCCGGCAGACCCATTTTCGCCAGGTATTCACCGGCGGCGCTCGACGCCATAATCGCGTTCGACGGCGACAAATGGTCGGTGGTGATGTTGTCACCGAGTACCGCCAGCGGTCGCATGCCCTGCATGGTGCGCGGCGCGGCCAATGCGCCTTCCCAGTATGGCGGACGGCGGATATAGGTGCTCATTTCGCGCCAGTCGTAAAGCGGGTTGTTGTCTTCGCCGTAATCGACGGAAAGGTCGAACATGGGCTCGTAGACCTTACGGAACTGCTCCGGTTTCACCGCCTTTGCGATAACCGCATCGATTTCTTCGTCCGTCGGCCAGATATCCTTCAGGGTGACGGGGTTGCCTTCATGGTCTGTGCCCAGCACGTCTTTTTCGATATCGAAGCGGATGGTACCGGCAATGGCATAGGCGATAACCAGCGGCGGCGACGCCAGGAACGCCTGTTTGGCGTACGGGTGGATACGGCCGTCGAAGTTACGGTTACCGGAAAGCACCGCGGTTGAATACAGGTCGCGGTCGATGATTTCCTGCTGGATCTTAGGATCCAGCGCACCGCTCATGCCGTTACAGGTGGTACAGGCAAACGCCACGATACCGAAGCCGAGTTTTTCAAGCTCAGGCAGCAAATTCGCTTCTTCCAGGTACATTTTTACCGCTTTGGAGCCCGGCGCCAGCGACGACTTAACCCACGGCTTACGCACCAGTCCCTTGGCGTTGGCGTTACGGGCCAAAAGGCCTGCCGCAATCACGTTACGCGGGTTACTGGTGTTGGTACAGCTGGTGATGGCCGCGATGATCACCGCGCCGTCCGGCATTTTACCTTCCTCGTTTTCGACCTTGCCGGCGATGCCGACCTTGGCCAGATCCGCGGTCGATACGCGCTTATGCGGGTTTGAAGGACCGGCGATGTTGCGGCCAACCGCACTCAGGTCAAACGTCAATACCCGCTCGTATTCGGCGCCTTCAAGACTGTCGGCCCAAAGACCGGTTTCCTTGGCGTATTGCTCAACTAAGCGAACCTGCTCGTCGTCACGACCGGTCAGTTTCAGGTAATCGATGGTCTGTTGGTCGATGTAGAACATCGCCGCGGTGGCGCCGTATTCCGGTGTCATGTTGGAGATGGTGGCACGGTCGCCCAAAGTCAGGGCAGCGGCGCCTTCACCGTAGAACTCAAGATAGGCACCGACCACTTTTTCGTTACGCAGGAACTCGGTAATGGCCAGCACGATATCGGTGGCTGTAATGCCCGGCTGCGGTTTGCCCGTCAGCTCAACGCCGACGATATCCGGCAGACGCATGTAAGAGGCACGGCCCAGCATTACGCTTTCGGCTTCAAGGCCGCCCACGCCCACGGCGATAACGCCGAGCGCATCAACGTGCGGGGTGTGGCTGTCGGTACCGACCAGGGTATCCGGGAAGGCCACACCGTCGCGGGCCTGAATCACCGGCGACATCTTTTCCAGGTTGATCTGGTGCATGATGCCGTTACCGGGCTGGATCACGTCGACGTTTTTAAACGCGGTCTTGGTCCAGTTGATAAAGTGGAATCTGTCTTCGTTACGGCGGTCTTCGATGGCGCGGTTTTTCTCGAACGCGTCCGGCTCGAAACCGGCATGTTCAACGGCCAGCGAGTGGTCGACGATAAGCTGGGTCGGTACAACCGGGTTTACCTTGGACGGATCGCCGCCCTTCTCTGCGATGGCGTCGCGCAGACCGGCAAGGTCGACCAGCGCGGTCTGGCCGAGAATGTCGTGACAGACGACGCGGGCCGGGAACCAGGGGAAATCCATCTCGCGCTTGCGCTCGATGATCTGTTTCAGTGAATCGGTCAGCTTTTCGGGCTCGCAGCGGCGAACCAGGTTTTCCGCCAGTACGCGCGAGGTGTAAGGCAGTTTTTCATAGCCGCCCGGGGCGATGGCGTTGACCGCTTCACGGGTGTCGTAGTAGGCAAGGTTAGTACCTGCCAGCGGCTTGCGATAATTCGTATTCATAACTCAATCCGTAAAATTCAAAGGGCAAAAAGCCGGGACCTTGCCCCGGCTTGCGCATAAATGCTGATTAACGCTCGGCAATCGGCGTTACGGGGCGCAGCTCTTCACCGGTATATTCCGCAGAAGGACGGATAATACGGTTGTCGGCGCGCTGTTCCATCACGTGACCGGCCCAGCCCGTCAGGCGCGACATAACGAAAATCGGCGTGAACAGCTTGGTCGGAATGCCCATAAAGTGATAGGCAGACGCGTGGAAGAAGTCGGCGTTACAGAACAGTTTCTTCTCGCGCCACATCACTTCTTCACAACGCACGGAAACAGGATAAAGCACGGTGTCGCCTACATCGGCCGCCAGCTTTTCAGACCATAGTTTGATGATTTCGTTACGCGGATCCGATTCAGAGTAGATGGCGTGACCGAAGCCCATGATCTTCTCTTTACGCTCCAGCATGCCCATCATTTCCTGCTCGGCGTGATCGGCGCTTTCGAAACGTTCGATCATTTCCATCGCCGCTTCATTGGCAC
>JBNKEN010000461.1:0-3578 GCA_050288805.1 Pseudoalteromonas sp. | reverse complement strand
TTAGATGAAATTTTGCCGCTATTCGGGATTTGTCTTCGCCGCCGTTAAGCGCTTCTATCATTTGCGGCCACATCAAGGCGCAGTCGAGCTGCCAGAGCGCTCCTTCATCGGCAAGGGCGAACGGATACACGCTTGTCGGCAGCGACGCCCGCTCCGCGAGGGCCTCCAATCGCATCGCCGCTTGCCCCTCGAAACTTATCCCATCGGGACAGATCCCGAGCAGGGCCGCCACGGCATCGAACAAGCGCCCCGCCGAACTGGTGTTTATGCTTCGCTCGACCAGCATGTTCAATAAACCGGGCCGGTTGCAAAGGTCACGCCCGGGCTCTGGAAGCTGCGCGCTTATCTGCTCCCTGCTCACCTCACTTTGCAAAAGCAGCGACAGCAGGTTACGCCAGGGCTCTCGGCTTGCCTTATCGCCGCCGAGTAACGGAAACGGCTTTAAACAGGCCAGACGCCGGAAGCCTTGATAATCACCAAGCAGGATTTCCCCGCCCCATAGGCTACCGTCATCGCCGTACCCCAGTCCGTCGAGGACGATGCCGAGCACCTTTTCATCGGGCGCCAATCGGTTTTCGGCAAGACAGGAAACCAGGTGAGCATGATGATGCTGCACCGCGATGAGGGGTATCCCTGCCTCCTCTGCAAGTTTTTTACCCAGCCTGTGGGAGACGTAATCGGGATGGGCATCGACGGCGACCGCCGCCAGTTCATCTATGCGAAGAAGCGCTTTAGCGGCGTCGATTCCCTCCCGCAACGCATCGAAACAATCGGGGTGGGACAAATCCCCGTTGTGGGTGCTGAGAACCGCCTTGCCGTGATGGGTCAGGCAAAACGTATTTTTGAGGTCACCGCCGAGTGCCAATACCGCTCCTTTCGTGGTAAAGCCGACAGGAAAAGACTGCGGCACATAACCCCGCGCCCTTCGCAAAAGGCGCGGCGCGCCGACGCTGATTTTCAGCACCGAGTCGTCGCAGCGGTTGATAATCGGCCTGTCGTGCAGCAGAAAACCGTCCGCAATTTTGCCAAGTGAATGCAGGGCTTCTTCGTTCGATATAGTGATGGGCGCCCCGTTTGCGTTGCCCGACGTCATCACCAAGGGGCCGCCAAAACGAGCCAGCAGCATATGATGGAGCGGCGAACAGGCCAGCATCAATCCGATATAACCGAGATCAGGGGCGATGGCTTCAGGCAATTGTTTGCGTAGCGCGTTTTTCGACAGCAGTACAATCGGGGCGGAAGGCGCCGCTAACTGCGCCGCCTCCTCGTCGGTGAGGCCAAACAGCCTCTTTGCCTCGTTGATGTCTTTCACCATCAGGGCAAAGGGTTTGCCGGGCCTTCGTTTTCGCTCGCGTAACCACGAAATGGCCATCGGTTGCGTCGCATCACAGGCAAGCTGAAAGCCGCCAATTCCCTTGACGGCGAGGATTTTTCCCTCGCCCAGCCAACGACAACAGGTATCCAGCAGCCGACCCGGTTCACCGCGAACGGTTTTTCCGTTTTCATTCACCAGCCAGATACGCGGGCCGCAGCGGGCACAGGCCAGGGGCTCGGCATGAAACCGCCTGTCATCGGGGGAGGCATATTCCGATACACATGCATTGCAAAGCTCAAAATCCTTCATCGCCGTGCTATCCCTGTCGTAAGGCATGGCGTTAATGATGGAAAAACGCGGGCCGCAGTGACTGCAACTGGTAAAGGGATACCGATAACGGCGGTTTTTCGGGTCGTTCAGTTCGCTCAGGCAGTGCGGGCAGAGGGCAATGTCCGGCGGTACTTCAACCCCGCTGCCGCTGCCGTCGCTTGGGGCTATTTCGAACGAACCCGGCGTATCGACAAACGCATGGCCAAACAGGGCTATCGCGTCTATTTTAGCCGCAGGGGGGGCCTCATTCCTAAGCCTGCGGCAAAAAAGCCGGGCCGATTCTTGATCCGTAGCCAGCAGTACTTCCACGCCAAAAAGGGTATTTTTGACTTGGCCCCGCAACCCCATTTCGTGAGCGAGCCGATAGATGAAGGGCCTAAATCCTACCCCCTGAACCCGGCCCTGAATTCGGATCCCTTGGCCTTGGGCCGCAACGGCAGCGTTCAGACGGTGCTGCATAACTCCCCCGCTCGCTGGTAAACGGCCTGGCAAAGCGCCGGCAGCGAATGTTCCACCGCTTGGCTCAAACCGGGCCGATAGGCCGTAAAATCCTGCCCGACCACGCCAATTACATCGACACGGGGGGGACGGTTCAGCACCAGGGGCATCAAGGCCAGCAAGTCACGGGCGCAGCCACCATGCTCAGGTGGAGCGCACTGAGCGTCTGCGGGGATGGATACATCCCTATAGTGCATAATATCCCCGGCTCGATCCGGCCCGCTGAATGCATCTATCAGTATGACGCTGTTATAGTGTTCAAGTTGCGACAGCAGCGCGAGCCCCGACGCGCCGCCGTTTAGCAAGTCGACGCCCGCGGGCCAATTGAGATGGCACAGCATGTCGAATACCCGGCTTCCCGCCGCGTCATCGCCGTGCAACGCATTACCGAGACACAGGATCAGCACCTTTTGCTGCGTTATGTTATCGTGCGTACCCAGCGCAGTTCTCCCTTATCCGTTTAGCCCGCTGTCCGATAACTTAATTATTAGTCTATATTTTTTCTAACACATTAAAATTAAATCAATTAATCTCAAAAAACGCTTTACTGCCTTGCTGCAGCAGAGCGGCTGACACATCAAGGAGCCTCTCTATGCCGTTCAACCCTTTACCGGCGGTGGTCATGACAACCCTGGCCTTTACTTTTTCGGCGCTGTCCGCACCATCGGGATCGGAACATCAATCCCTTAAACAAACGGTATTCGACACGGAAAAGGCATTTGCCGCCACCATGGCGGCGCGGGATTTCAGCGCGTTTTCCGCCTTTATCGACGAGGAAGCGGTGTTTTTCAACGGTACCGAACCGTTACGCGGCAAAGCGCAGGTACTAAATCAATGGCAAGGGTATTTTGAGACCGAGCAGGCGCCGTTTTCCTGGTCACCCGAAAATGTAGAAGTGCTGCCCTCGGGCACCCTTGCCCACAGCTCCGGGCCCGTCTATCGTCCCGACGGCAGCAAGGCGGCTGAGTTCAATTCGGTATGGCGGCGTAACGAAGCGGGCCAGTGGAAAATTATTTTCGACAAGGGAGCCACCGTTTGTCAGGACAAGGCCAGCGGACACTAGCCCGGCTGCCGTTACCTCGAATCGCCGTAGGAAGATAATATTTCCAGGTAACGAGCCTGGTTTTGCACCTTATCGATGGCTGCGTCGAGCTTATCTATCAGCGCATCTGCGACCGCCTGGGAGCACATAAAATAACGCCCGTTGCCCTCCAAGGGACGCACCAAAGAGAGAGCGCGAATATGCTCCTTATTTTGTTCAAAACGAGTGTAATTCCAGTCAAATTCCAGCGAATTAAGTAGCAGGTAATCGATGCGTCCCATGTTAATAAGCGAGAACACATTGCGTTCATTATAGGGTCCGAGTGAGGTCGTCACGTAAGTAAGCTGCACCAACGGCGTTTTCTTGCCCTGCACGAGCGTGTCGACTTTCGGG
>JBNKEN010000460.1:0-3089 GCA_050288805.1 Pseudoalteromonas sp. | reverse complement strand
TGCCTGGCCATTGTTATTGGCCGCCGTCACAAAACTGTGTTTGACCGAATCCAGTGTTCCGATTTCTTCTAACTGATAGGTCGCAGCCATTACCGGGCTGCCGATCGTTGCCAAAATGCTGGCAGCGAGGAATTTATATTTCATTCTTATCCCTACTACTGATTCTGTAATTCTTCAAGTTCTTCCCAGCGCTCATACGCGGCTTCAAGCTTCGACTCGAGCGCCGCCAAATGGTTCAACCGTGAGGTCGTGGTTTCGCTGTCCTGTTTGAAAAAATCCGCCGAGTTCACTTCCGTCTGTAGCGCTTCCAGCTCATTTTCCAGGGCTTCGACCTGGGCCGGGAGCTGTTCCAGTTCAAGCTTATGCTTGTATGATAACTTGCTGCTTTTCTTAGCAGAAGGCTTAGGTTGTGGTTTTTCTTCCTGCTTTGACTCAATAACCTTTTGTGCGTCTTCCCGCGCCTTACGGTAGGCCTGGTAATCGCTGTAACCGCCGACCACCTCGACCACTTCCCCGTTACCGGAAAAGCCCCACACACTGCTGCAGGTATTGTCGATAAATTCACGGTCGTGGCTGACGATCAGCACGGTTCCCTGATACTGGTTGATAATGTCTTCGAGCAGCTCCAATGTTTCGATGTCCAAATCATTGGTCGGTTCGTCGAGTACCAACACATTAGAAGGTTTAAGGAAAATTTTTGCAAGCAGCAGACGGTTTTTCTCACCGCCGGAAAGCGCCTTGACCGGCGTGCGAGCCCGGGCAGGCGGAAACAGAAAGTCCTGCAGATAGCCAAGCACATGGCGCGAGCGCCCGCCTACGTTCACCTCTTGCTTACCCTCTGCCACGTTATCCTGAACCGTCGCCTCTTCGTCAAGCTTATCCCGGTATTGGTCGAAATAGGCAATTTCAAGATTCACGCCCTGTTTGATCTTGCCGCCGTCGGCCTTGATATCACCGAACAGTAATTTCAATAAAGTCGTTTTGCCGACCCCGTTAGGGCCCACCAGGCCTACGCGATCACCGCGTATCAGTATGGTTGAAAAATCGTCGACGATTCTCTTGTCGCCGAAGGCGTGGCTGACATGCTGCGCCTCGACAACCAGCTTGCCCGACCGCTGCGCCGTTTCGATATTGATGTCCGCCTTGCCGACCTGCTCGACACGCGCTTTACGCTCGTTTCTGAGCGCCTTAAGGGCCCTGACGCGCCCTTCGTTACGGGTGCGGCGCGCCTTAATCCCTTGGCGGATCCAGGCTTCTTCCTCGGCGAGTTTTTTATCAAATAAGGCGTTTTGTTGCTCTTCCACCTTGAGATCATGCGCCTTCTGCTCGAGATATTTGGCATAATCCCCCGGATAGGAAATCAGCTTGCCGCGGTCGAGATCCAAAATGCGGGTCGCCAACGCGCGAATAAAGGCCCGGTCGTGAGAAATAAACACGATGCCGCCCTTGAACTCCTTCAAAAACTGTTCGAGCCACATTACGCTCGCCAAATCCAGGTGGTTGGTCGGCTCATCCAGCAGCAGCAAGTCGGGATCGCTTACCAGCGCCTTGGCAAGGGCCACCTTACGCAACCAACCGCCCGACAAGGTGCTGAGTTCGCTTTCGGCATCCAGTTGCAACTGGCCTAGCACCAGCTTAATGCGGCTTTCGAAACGCCAACCGTCTTTGGCTTCTATGGCGTTCGACAAACGCTCGAGCTGGGCCAGCAGCTTATCATCCTGCCGGGATTGCAATGCGGTGCTGACATGATGGAAATCTATCAGTAACTGGGCCAGATCGGGTAAACCGGCGGCGACATAATCGAATACGGTGCCGCTGGCCCCCTTCGGCGGGTCCTGTTCAAGGCGGGAAATTTTCAAGCCGCTCAGCTGGTTTATTTCGCCGTCATCCAGTTGCACCTGGCCGTCAAGCACCTTGAGCAAGGTCGACTTACCGGCGCCGTTACGCCCGACAATACATACACGCTCGCCCGATTCGATAAGTGCATCGGCGTCGTCCAACAGCGGGTGGGTGCCGTAGGCCAGCTGGGCCTTTGTAATTCTGATTAAATCCATAAATTAGTCGATGAATTGTTGTAATTGTTGAGTATCAAACGGCCAATACAGGCGTTGTCCCGACTGTGCATTTTCGACGACGGGAATGCTTACCTGAAATTCGGCCAGCCATTGTTCGTTAGCCATAATTTCCCGGCCTTCTATAAGCTCGGGCGGCAAGGCCTGTTGCAGCATGTCATGGGCCTGTTCGCACAGGTGACAACCATCGGTATGATACAAATAAAACTTAGCCATGAGTCACCAGCCAGGCATTGTGGATCTGCTTATTACGCTTGAAATCCGGCGACAGAGTCTGGGCAGAAATATTCTCGGCCTTAAGACCCAACGCCTTCAAGCCTTCCATATCCATGGTGAAACCACGTTTGTTGTTGGAGAACAACAAGGTGCCGCCCGGGCTCAGGATGTTTTTCACCCACCCCATCAGTTTCAGGTGGTCACGCTGCACGTCGAACACGTCCTTCATTCGCTTTGAATTTGAGAAGGTCGGCGGATCCAGGAAAATCAGGTCATACTGGCCCTTCGCGTGTTCCAGCCAGTTGAGGCAATCGGCCTGCTCGAAACGGTAACGCGCATTTTCCAGCCCGTTAACGGCGAAGTTTTCCTTGGCCCAGGCCAGATAGGTCTTCGACATATCCACCGTCATCACCGACTTGGCACCACCCAGGGCGGCATGAACCGACGCAGAACCGGTGTACGAAAACAGGTTCAAAAAGCGTTTGCCCGCGGCATGCTGCTGAATGTAACGGCGAGCCAGACGATGATCGAGGAACAGGCCGGTATCGAGGTAATCAAACAGGTTGACGATAAACTTGGCGCCGAATTCTTCGATCACCTGAGTGCGCTTTTGTTTAGCCTGGGCCGTGTACTGGGCATCGCCCTTTTGCTTTTTGCGCACCTTTACCGCAATGTTGGTCGGCAATATGTTGAGCTGACTGGAAACCAGGGTTATCACGTCCTGCAGGCGCTTTTGCGCGACTTCGGCGTCGATTTCCTTCGGCGCCGCATACTCGAACACCACGGCACTGTCTCCGTACA
>JBNKEN010000459.1:0-4562 GCA_050288805.1 Pseudoalteromonas sp. | reverse complement strand
CCCGCCGGTGTACCATTCTCTATAAAAAGAATGGTGGGTCATGATGGACTTGAACCATCGACCAATGGATTAAAAGTCCACTGCTCTACCAACTGAGCTAATGACCCGTTTTGTCGCAGAAAACCGGTTGAAATCATTCCCCCGCTGCGGGCGCCTATAATACTTATTTAAAAAAGGAGTGCAATAGCAAAGCGACCTTTTTTTCAGTTTTTACGCCTAGTTGCCTAATTTTAGACCGCTTTAATCAAAAAGCGGTCTATTGTGTATCCGTCAGAGTTTAGCCAGGCGTTCGGTCGCCAATTTTGCCGCCGTACTGTCAGGATATTGCTCGACTAATTGCTGAAGTACAATGCGTGCCTTGGCGACTTGTTTTTGCTCCTGATAGAGGGTTCCGAGCTTCAGCATGGAATCCGCACGTTTGTTGGAATCGGGATACGCATCCACCACCTTAGTGAAATGGGATACAGCACCTGCTGAGTCGCCTTTAATCGTCAACAGCTGCCCCAACCAATAATGCGCGTTGGAGGCATACACAGACTGCGGATACTTCTCCAGGAATGCCTTGAATTCGGGAATAGCCTGATCATAGCGTTTGTCACGCATGATCATCTGTACCGCGCGATCATAGGCTTCATTCTCTGAAAGATCTGCGCTGATCGGCGCGGCTCCGGCGCCCGTCGCTGCTTCAACTGCGGTACTGGCAACCGGTTGCGTATAGGCCTGGCTTACCCGATTTTCGATTTCCTGGTAAAGCTCACGCTGGCGTTGCAGCACTTTTTCAAGCTTATAGCCCTGCTCTTCGGTTACCCCGCGCAGCTGGCTTACCTCTTCCTGCAAGATATTGAGCTGCTGTTGCAACTCAACCTGCAAGAGGTTGCGGTTTTGGATCATTTCCTCGAGCCGACCGATACGTTGCTCGAGGTTCGACTTGCTTGCGGCAGCTTCAGAAACAGGAGCGGGAGCGGCCCATACTTGGGCGCTCCCGCTCACCATTAATGCTGCCAAAAAAATTTTCGGCTTCATCATATTCGTTAACGTCTGTTAGTACACCAAAACCGCACGACGGTTTTTAGCAAAGGCTGCTTCGGTACGAGACTTATCAAGCGGCTTCTCTTCACCGTAGCTCACTACCGACATCTGGCTCATAGAAACACCCAGGCTTTGCAGGTACTTCTCTACCGCGATACCACGGTTTTCACCCAGTGCGATGTTGTATTCTGGTGTACCGCGCTCGTCGGCATGACCTTCGATCAGCACCTTGACTGACGGGTTTTGTACCAGGAATTCGGCGTGAGCCTGCAGCAGTTCAGCAAATTCGCTCTTGATGTTTGATTTGTCGAAGTCGAAGTACACGATCTGCTGCTGACGCAGTGCTTCGTATTTCTCACGCAGCTTTTCTTCCGCTGTTTTTTCGCGAGTCATCGTTTCAACTTCAACGGTTTCCGTTGTTTGCGCCTGGTTAGTTTGTTGTGCAGCCCCTTCATCAATGTTTGAAGAAGAACTACATGCCGCTAGCGTCATGACCGGCACTGCAACCAGCAGGCCTTTTAGTAGTTTATTAAGTTGCATTGAGTAGATTCCTATTGTCGTAAACTGAAACCAGCATCTGTTCATTATAAAAACGGTGACCAGGCAGGCGCCTTAACTTGGCCTTCAAGCACCGGCAAGCGGGCCTTGAAGCGGCCGTCCATAGACACCAGGGCTAACACCTGTTTGTTGTTATAAAGTGTACTGTAAATAACCATCGAACCGTTGGGGGCAACGCTCGGCGATTCATCAAGTCGAGTCCGGGTCAGGACCTGAAACTCGCCTGATTTTAACTCTATTTTGGCAATATGGTACTGACCTAAAGTACGGTTTACCATTACCAGGTCTTTGCCGTCCGGGGTAATCGAACCGGCCAGATTCATATCACCGTCGAAGGTCATACGTTTCACTTTGCCAGTTTTTAAATTTAACTTATAAATCTGGGCATTACCACCCCTTTCCGACGTAAACACAATTTCTTCACCATCCGGGCTCCAGGTCGGCTCAGTATCTATACTGCGATGATGTGTCAAACGGCGTTCCTGACGGGTTTTCAGATCCAGCACGTAGATTTCGGTTGCGCCGTTTCTGTCCTTCGACAGCACCAAGGCCAGCTTGCTTCCGTCCGGTGAAAACTGCGGTGCGCCGTTGATGCCGGGATGGCTGGTGATAAGGTCACGCTTGCCGGTATAAATGTCCTGGATGTAGATTTGGCTCTGGCGGTTTTCAAATGTGACATAGGCCAGTTTAGTACCGTCCGGCGACCAGGCAGGCGACATTAACGGCTCTTTAGAGCGCAGCAATACGTGCTCGTTATAGCCGTCGTAATCGGCCACCACCAGTTGATACGGTTTTTCTTCGCCTTCACGCACGATGACATAGGCAATTTTTGTTAAGAACGCACCGCGTTCACCGGTCAGGGCTTCATATACCACGTCGCTGATGCGGTGGGCATAGCGGCGGAAGCTGTTTCCGTCGATCACCGTTTCACGGGCATCCAAAATATGATCCTGGTTTTTTACCAGTTTGCCGCCGGCCAAAATCTGCGTATCACCGCCGGTGATCTGGCCGCGCAACACGTCGATAAGTTCAAAGCTGACCAGATAACGGTCGCCCGGTTGCTGGGTAACCTTACCGACGACAATGGCCTCAACCCCTTCGCGAACCCAGGCCGCATAATCTACATCGGCATCACTGCTTGGACGCTGCGGCATGTTGATGTCTGCGATCGGCTTAAATTTTCCGCTTCGCGTCAAATCAGCCGCGACGACTTCACTGATGCGCTTTGGCATCTCTCCGGTTCCCCGGTACTCAAACGGTACAACGGCGATGGGGCGCGCACTGTCGACCCCTTCGGTGATCACGATTTCCAGTGCCGCAAAGCTCGGCATGCTGGCACAGGTGACTATAAATAAAGCTATACGTCGTAAACGCTTTAACATGGTTTCCCTCTAAAATGTAGGAATGACGGTTAAGTCGATATTTTTTAGTTTTTCAAATACTTCTTTGTCGCTGGACACCGGCAGGGTTTCCGCCCTTTGCACGGCTCGGAGCGCAGCATCGCACACCAGCTTATCGCCGCCCAACGATTTCACGCTGGTGACCAGGCCGTTAAAGGCCAGGCGAATATTCAGCTTACACTGCTTGCCCTTCATTTTTTCATCGGTCAACAGGTTTTGCTGAATACGCGCGGTGATGAGCGCCGTGTATTTATCCACCTCACTCAGTACCTGTTGCTGGCGCACCTTGCTGCGGGCTGCCGCTTCCGCCGCCAATTGTTCCTGCAGCAATTGTTCGGCCAACGCCTTCTGCCGTGCTTCTTCCGCCTTGCGCTTGGCCTCTTCTTCCTTGCGCTTACGTTCGGCTTCTGCCTGCTTGGCGGCTTCTTCTTCGCGTTTGCGCTTGTCAGCTGCAGCCTTGGCGGCCTTTTCCGCTTTTTCCTTCTCGAGCTTGGCCTTGTTAGCCTTATCCCTTTCCTGCTCCTGGATCTTACGCGCCTTCTTGGCCTGGGCTTCTGCCTCGGCCTTTTCGCGTTCTTTGGCCTTGCGTTCCTGTTCTAATTTGCGAATTCGGCGCGCCTCGTCCTGACGCTGCTTTTTCGCCTCTTCGGCACGTTTTTCCAGCTCACGAATGCGCTTCTGCTCAGCTGCTTTTTTGTCGGCTTCCTGTTTTTTCAGCTCGGCGATGCGCTTCTCTACCTTGCTTTGGTCCACGGCGATCGCTTCCACCGCTTTTTCTTCCGGCGCCTGCGGCGCGTTCAGGGTGACTTCCATCACCGTCGGCTTGGTAGCGGGGAAATGGGCGGTCGCGACCAGCACGCCTGCGATTCCAAGATGCAGCAACAGTGACTTCAATAATGCCGATTTAAAATCCGTCATGCTCAGTTCTCAAATGATTCCGTCATCAGGCCCACCGAAGGGACCCCTGCTTTTTTAAGAAAATCCATCAGCAGCAGTACTTCCTGATAAGACACCTTACCGGACCCCTTGATCATCACCGGCGTGTCCGGGTTTTGATCCAGCTTGAGCTTGATTACCGCGGCCACGTCCACCGCATCCATCGGCGCTTCCGGGTCGGTGCCGACACTGACGTAATAACGACCCTCGGCATCAATGGACGCAATAATGGGCGGTGCATCCTTGGTATCGACCAGTTCGGACTCTTCCATCTTCGGCAGTTCGACCTTCACGCCATGGGTGATGAGCGGGGCCGTCGCCATAAAGATGATAAGCAGAACCAGCATAACGTCGATATAGGGCACAACATTGATATCTGCGACCGGTTTGCGTTTTTTACGCTGATACATTCGCTTTGGCCTCAAGCTGGCTAGCCGCCTGGCGATGCAGGATGTTGGAGAATTCTTCCATAAAGTTGCCGTAGTTCGACTCTAAACGTTCTACCTTATGGGCGTAGCGGTTATAGGCAATAACCGCCGGGATCGCCGCAAACAGACCCATGGCCGTCGCTATCAGGGCCTCGGCAATACCCGGTGCAACCATCTGCAATGTCGCCTGCTTGACTTCACCAAGGGCTAT
>JBNKEN010000458.1:0-5028 GCA_050288805.1 Pseudoalteromonas sp. | reverse complement strand
AATCAGCTCGACACCACGCAGGTATAAATAACCGAACCCACTCCATATCAGGGCTCGTCCTATATAAGTTGATAACGTCATGACTATCTCCCGTACCAGAACGAAAAAAACCGCCCGGAGGCGGTTTTGGGAATGAGGTGGCGGAGAGATAGGGATTTGAACCCTAGATAGGCTATTAACCTATGCCGGTTTTCAAGACCGGTGCTTTCAACCACTCAGCCATCTCTCCGTTGTTGGCGCGCATGATAAAGGCCTTTAACCGGGATGTAAAGCCCTAATTAAAGTAAACCTTGGCTTAATAGTATTGGCGAGGTCTTTTCGCTATCCAGGCACAAAGCAGGCAAGCGCACAAACCCAAAAGCGAAAACAAAGCAACCTGCGTGGTCAGCTCAGCCAGTTGACCCGAGTATTGCGGTAATAATACCAATATGAAGGCCGGCACTATGCTGGTACTTAAAACAAACAGCACGACCTTGAAGGCGCGTAAAAAATCAAAACGGCGTGTCTGATGCATCCACCAGGTCAGCAAGCAAGTTACAGCCAGGGCGGTAACGGGGATAAGAAAGAGCTTGTCGACGACGGACGCAACATACAGGGTTACAACGGCCCCAAGGCCCCCCCAAAGAAGCCACGCCCACCAGTTTTCTTTCTCTCTGAGAAATAGATTACCCATTGTCCTCATCTTCTTATCGTTATTATTGTCAGGAGCAACACCTTACCCTAACAAAAAATAACAGATTAAAAAATAGACCCTGGCATTTTTTTATCCTAAAAATTCGGGTGATAATGAAAAAGTATCTATCCTTACCGATGCATTTAATGAGACCCGTTTTATTGAGAATAATTCAGTATTCCATCATAGATCGATGAAAAACGAGTCCGGCTGGTGACGTCTTTTTTTAGGGCAATCGACAATTTTTGAACCCAGGTACAGAAAGCCGACAATGTCGTCTTCCTCGTCAAGCCCGAGCGCCGCTTTGACCGTGGGGCTGTAGGCAAACGCACCGGTACGCCATACTCCGCCGAGTCCGAGTGCAAATGCGGCCTGTTGCATGGCCAAAACGGCACAGGCCGCACTCGCTATCTGTTCAACCTTAGGCACCTTGGGATGGTCCTTACATTTGGCGACCACAGTGATCACCATAGGAGCCCGTTGCGGCAACTGGCGTGCTCTTTCACGGCTTCGCTCATCCATGTTTTCACGCTCTGCGGCCAGATGGTAAATTTCACCGAGCCTGTCGCGCCCTTCATCCCTTGCGACAATAAATTGCCAAGGGGCAAGTCCCCCGTGATCGGGCACCCTGAGCGCAGCATTTTTGATCACCTCAAGTTGCTCGTCGCTGGGTCCGGGGAAACTCAGTTGACCGTCCGACTGACGTGTCAAAAGTAATTCTATAGCGTCCATATTCGCTTCATACCGTTTCAAATCAGGACGCCTAGGATACCACCGTGATCGACGTAAACAAACGTTTAGCGACCCACCTCAAGCTGCTAGCGGGATATCCGTTTCACGAGCCAATAATCCAAGCTCACATAACGCCCACCGCCGTAGAAAAACAGCGCCAGCAGCATGATGAAATAAATAGCGGCAAATTCAATCCCGTTGTTCAGGATCACCGGTCTGCCCTTTTCGTACAAATATTCCGGATAGCCGTTCTCGTCCAACAGCTCGTTTATTTTATCGAGACGCTTGCGAACCTCCACGCTGTTATCCAAACTCTCTGCCGCGCCCGGCACATTCAGCCACGCCAAGACTCGGGCGGCGCTGGTATCTGGGTTAGACGGAGCGACGGCAAACCAGCCATTGTGCCAGTGGACGCTCAGCGCAGCCACCAGCATGGTGATCATCAGGGGAACGGCGACAAGACGCGTTAACAAGCCTATCAGCAAAAGCCAGCCCCCTAAAAACTCGGTCCATCCGGCCAAAAATGCCAGCAGATCGGGATACGGTAACCCGAGTCCCCACTCGGCATTACCGAACCATTCGATAACGCCGGGCTTGGCGAGTAAAACATCCGGAAACACGACATCCGCAGAACTGAGGCCAAGTTTGTTGAAGCCGGCAATGATCAACACCGGCGCCAAAACCAGGCGCATCAGTAAAGAAGGGATACCCTCTGCGTAGCGGGCCCAATCAATGATGCGACGATATAAACGATAAAACATGGCAGGACTCACACCTTAAATATGATAACTAACCGATATAGCACAAGACCTGCCCTGCCAGGGGGATATTTCAGTGTCCCGCTAAATTTTTATCGCAACCTGAAGCGCCTCAAAAATCGCCCGTTTGGCGTCGATTGCTGCCGCCAGCCGGGCACCACCGATCACGTGCAGGTTGTCGTTGTTTTCGATATCCAGTTCCTGGAACAACTCGCTGTTTGATTCCTGCCCGATACAGGCGATCACCGTATCCACGGGAAGCAACGTGCGTGTACCGTTCTGCTCGATTTCCAACCCGTCATCGCTGAAGGAAAGGTAACGACAGTCGGCTAATTGCGTTACCTTGTTTTGCTTGGCCACTTCACGATGGATCCATCCCGTCGTTTTACCCAGTTCGGAACCAAAACGCCCGGGACTTCGTTTCAGCATGTAAATTTGACGCACCGGCTCGTGTTCCCGGACTTCGCATTCGATCCCCCACTGACGACGAAACTCTTCGATACTTTTACCCGCTTTTTCGGCAATAAACGCCACCATATCGAAACCGATACCGCCGGCACCGAGAATCGCTACCGATCGCCCCACGTCGACCTCGCCGCGGATCACCTCGTCATAGGCTAAAATTCGTTTTCCGTCGCGGCATTCGATATTGGCGATGCGAGGACGCACACCGCTTGAAAATACGATGTCATCGTAGTCGCCGATCATGGCCTTGCTGAATTCGCTGTTGAGCTGCACATCGACACCCAGACGTTTCAGCTCCCCGACAAAATAGTCCAAGGTATAATTAAAATCTTCCTTACCCGGCACGCGCATCGCCAGATTGAATTGCCCTCCTAATTGACGGCCTTTTTCTAACAGCGTGACCTTATGACCTTTTTTCGCAAGATAACAGGCGGCTGCCATTCCCGCGGGTCCGCCACCGACAACCAATACGGCCTTGGCTTTTTCTGCCGGACTCAAGGGATAATCGAGCTCATACCCGGCTTGCGGGTTAACCAGGCAGGTTGCCCGTTTGCCCTTAAAAACCTGGTCCAGGCATCCCTGGTTGCAGCCTATGCAGATATTTATTTCTTTTGCGCGGTTTTCCAGGTATTTGTTGAAAAACGCAGGGTCGGCGAGTAACGGGCGCGCCATGGAGATCAGGTCCGCATCGCCACTGTTAAGAATATCGTCCGCCAGTTCCGGCGTATTGATGCGGTTTACGGCAATTACGGGCACATCCAGATGTTGTTTGAGCCGTTTCGATGCCTCCCGAAACGCCCCCTGAGGCACCATGCTGGCGATGGTCGGTATGCGCGCCTCGTGCCAGCCTATCCCGGTATTGAATATATCGACCCCCGCGGCTTTGAGTGCATCGGCCTGTGCGAGCACTTCTTCGGGTCCTGATCCCCCTTCCACTAGATCCATCACTGAAATGCGGAAGATAACGATAAACGAATCGGATACCCGCGCTCGGACCGCCTTGACTATCTCTACCGCCAATCTCATGCGATTCTCAAGATTGCCGCCGTACTCATCGTTGCGTTTATTGGTGCGAGGCGCCATAAACTCGTTAAGCAGGTAACCCTCTGAGCCCATAATTTCAATGCCGTCATAGCCGGCTTTTTCCGCCAGGCTCGCCGAACGGGCAAAATCGCTGATCGTTGTGCGGATCATGCGTTTACTCATGGCCTTGGGCTTAAACGGGTTGATCGGCGCCTTTATTGCACTCGGTGCAACGTTAAAAGGATGGTAGGCATAACGCCCTGCATGCAACAGTTGCAGGCAAATCTTACCGCCGTGGCGATGTACCGCCTCGGTATAGGCCTTGTGTTTAAACACATCAAACCAGGAATTAAAGGAAGATGAAAACGGCGTCAGTTTGCCGCGCAGATTGGGGCTGTATCCGCCGGTTATGATTAGGCCCACCCCACCTTTGGCGCGCTCCTCATAAAAGGCTTTCAATTTTGCCCGGTTTTTCCAGCCTTCTTCCAACCCCGTGTGCATGGACCCCATGACAAGGCGGTTAGGTAACTGGTTATGCTTTAATTTGATTTCGTTTGCTAGCACAGGATTCATCCGTCAACTGGTCGTACCTCAATTTTCAGAGAGTACCGATTTTATATAGCAGCGGCAAGCGCGAGATTCTGTAAATACTTAGTTACTTTTTTCTGGTTAAGTTTCCCGTTAATCTGGGCTAATATGTTCAAATCGCAGTTGTTCTATGCAGAACGAATAATAAGGAACTGATTTTGTTTAAAAAAGTTTTAAAGGCCATTTGGGAAGGGCTCAATTTTTCCCGCCGTTTGGTTTTCAACTTACTGTTTTTAATTATTTTAATTATCTTCATCGTCGCCATATTCAGCGCCGATGAAGAGGTCAAAATAGCCGATAAGTCCGTTCTCAGATTGGATCTGTCGGGTACCCTAGTTGAACAAAAACGTTACGTCGACCCCATAGATGCCGCACTAAACGACAGTTTCGGAAACTCAGATCTGCCGGTAGAGATCCTGGTCGACGATGTCATTGACGTTATCGACAACGCCGCAGAAGACAACCGCATCGCCGTACTGTTGCTCGATCTGCAAGAGCTGCACAACGCGCACCTCAACAAGTTAAAGGCCGTCGGCGACGCCATCGACCGCTTCAAGGCAAGCGGTAAAAAAGTCATTGCCACCGGTTATTACTACACCCAGGCCCAGTATTACCTTGCCGCACATGCCGATGAAGTGAACCTGCACCCCTACGGTGGTGTGGCCATTGAGGGCTACGGTATCTTCCCGCTGTATTTCAAGGACGCGCTGGACAAACTGTCGATTTCACAACACATATTCCGTGTCGGTACCTACAAATCTGCGGTCGAGCCCTTTATCCGCAACAACA
>JBNKEN010000457.1:0-11944 GCA_050288805.1 Pseudoalteromonas sp. | reverse complement strand
GGCGCCAGGCGACGCCTTGGCTGTTATCCCAGTGATTGATCGGCGCATCGTTGATAATAGTGGCAAGGGTGTAACCGTGTTCCATCGCTGCCGAGTAGATAAAGGGCTTGATGTTAGAGCCGACCTGACGTTTGGCCTGGGTTGCCCTGTTATATTGGCTTTCGGCAAAGCTGTAGCCACCGACGACGGCTTTGATCCGACCGTCCTGCGGGTCGAGCGACACCAGGGCGCTGGAGGCGTCCGGTATTTGCGCTAGCAGATAGCCGGTATTTGCGTCGGGGCGCAACCAAATTTGCGCACCGGGGAACAGGATGTCGAGAGCCTTTTCCGGTTCATCCCCTTGGCGGAATGAGGTAATAAACTTGCGCGCCCATTTCATGCCGTCCCATTGAACGGTAATTCGCTCGCCGTTTTTCGCCAGTGCTACAAAGCTGGTTTCATCTACCTGAGTGACGACTGCGGCCGTCAGATCGGCCAGCTCCTGGACTTTACTGAGGTGGTCGAGGATCTTTTGTTCCGACCAGGCGGGTTCGTTTTCCGAGTTCCAAAGATAGAGGTCTGGTCCCCGGTAGCCATGGCGCATATCATAACCATAGAGGTTGCTGATAAGGGCTTTTTGGGCGGCAGACTGAATACGGGATTCGATGGTGGTGTAGACCTTGAAACCAGAATTGTAGGCTTTGTCCAGGCCGTAGCGTTCCACCATTTCTGCTCGCACCATTTCGGAAATATAGGGCGCATTGAGTTCAATTTCCGCGCCGTGCATTTTTGCCGTGACGGGGGCGCTGACGGCTTCTTCATATTCGGCTCGGGAAATATAACCCTCATCCAACATTCGCCCGAGTACCACGATACGACGGTTTTTGGCTCTTGCCGGATTGCGAATGGGGTTGAGGGCCGAAGGGGCTTTCGGCAAGCCGGCCAACATGGCCATTTCCGCCAGGGTTAGCTGGTCGAGGGTTTTGCCATAGTAAACCTGAGCGGCGGCACCGATGCCGAAGGCCCGGTTGCCGAGTTCTATCTTGTTCAGATAAAGCTCAAAAATCTCGTCTTTGGTGAGCAGGCTCTCAATATGAAGAGCAATGAAAATCTCTTTTACCTTACGGATATAGGCCTTTTCGCGGGTCAGGAAGAAATTTCGCGCCAACTGCATGGTAATGGTGCTGGCCCCCTGTTTTTTCTGTCCCGTTGTTATTAACACGAAAGCCGAGCGAAGAATGCCGATAGGGTCTATACCTATATGTTCATAGAAGCGGTTGTCTTCAGTGGCTAAAAACGCTTTTTTCAGTGGTTCAGGAACCTGATCTAAGGTTATGGGAATGCGGCGTTTTTCACCGAACTGATTAATTAACAATCCATCGCGGGAATAAACCTGCATCGGGGTTTGCAGTTGAACGTCTTTAAGAACGCGAACGCTGGGTAAATCGGACTTTACGTAGAGATATAATCCTGCCAGTGCCAGGCAGCCAAGGAGACCAGAAATGAAAATAAATTGTAAAATTCTCTTAAATAATTGCACTAATGGTTCCTTTGGATGACTCCAAAACGCTTGAGGAATTGCTAGTATATCTTGATTAAATTTCGAATAAAATTTTTTCAGAGATTATTTATAGGTCTATTATAAATATAAAAAAGGGATCACGTTGCACATATGTTAAACAGACTTTTCAAAAAACCTCTACCGCCAATGGTAGGCATCGACATAGGTTCTCACTCCATCAAGGGAGTGCTGTTGAGTCAACATGAGCAAGGTTACCGAGTAGAGGCGGTGGCGGTAGAGCCTATGCCTAAAGGGGCTATGGCGGAGCGGGCCGTTCAGGATATCGAGGCTATCGGTAGAGTGATAGGTAAGCTGCGTCGTAAAATGCCGAAATCAGTGACTCATGCCGTGGTTGCTGTGTCGGGGCAAACGGTGATCACCAAGGTGATCTTTATGGATGTCTCTTTGAGCGATTCTGAACTTGAATCTCAGATAGAGATCGAAGCCGACAGCCTGATACCCTATCCACTTGATGAAGTTAGCCTTGATTTTGAAAAACTTGAAATCAATGAGGCAGAACCATCCAAGGTCAATGTGTTGCTTTCAGCGGCGCGTACCGAAAGTGTCGAAGCCAGGGCCGGAGCCGTTGAATCGGGCGGGTTTACCACCAAAATCGTTGATGTTGAAACCTACGCGTTGAGCCGGGTGTTGGATGTGTGCTACAAGTCTCTGCCCGACGATGCCAGGGAAAAGGTGGTGGCCATGATAGACATCGGCGCCGCAATGACCCTGATAAGCGTTGTACAAAACGGCGAAACCGTTTATACAAGGGATCAGGTCTTTGGCGGCGATCAATATACCAATACCATAGTCTCTTACTACAACAAGAACTTCGAAGACGCCGAGCGAGCCAAAACCTCGGGCGATTTGCCGCCGAACTACACCTTTGAGGTGCTGGCGCCGTTCCAAACCTCACTTTTACAACAGATTCGCCGAGCTATCCAAATGTTCCTGACCACGAGTGGGAGTGAACAGGTGGACTACATCGTCCTGACGGGCGGTACCGCGATGATAGAGGGGTTGGATCGCCTGCTTATCGATGAGCTTGGCATCCATACGGTTGTCGTCGATCCGTTTGCTGAAATGCAGATAGGCTCGAAAGTTGAGTCAGAATTAGTGGAAAAACACCGTTCTCAATTTGCTGTCGCTACCGGATTGGCATTAAGGAGCTTTTCATCATGCCACATATAAACTTGTTGCCATGGCGTGAAGCCGCACGAAAAGAATCGCAAAAGAAATTCATCACGCTTTTACTTTTAGTGGTGGTGTTTGCATTTGGCTTTATGTTTGCGTTAAGCACCTTTTATGGCGCTTTAACCAGCGGGCAGAATGTTCGCAACAACTTTCTGACGAGTGAAATTCAGGTGCTGGATATGCGGATAGCAGAAATCCGTGAGTTGGATAAGAAAAAGGAAAGTTTGCAACAGCGGATGCGATTGATTGAAGAGCTTCAGCGTAGCCGTAACCTGGGAACGCAAATTATGGATGAGATCGCTAAGGTTGTGCCGGCGGGGGTTTACCTGACGAAACTGGAGCGCAAGGCCAATGCGATTCAAGTGATCGGAAAGAGCGAGTCGAACAACCGCTTGTCGACTATGCTCAGGCAGGTTGAAAACTCTTACCTGCTGGAATCTCCCTCAATGCAAGGGATCGTCGCCGGTGAACAAGACGCACGTCTGCTCAGTGATTTTAATATGCAGTTTAGTGTTAAGGCATTTGATAAAATTGGCGAGGCGAACGAATGAGTATGAACCTTAAATCGCTTAATGAAATCAATTGGAATGAACTGGATTTCGAAAATGTCGGCGAATGGCCGCTGGTTGTCAAAGTGATAGCATGCGCTTTTGCCGCCGTACTGGTTCTCTTTTTTAGTTATAAATTCCTGGTCGCCGACCAAATCGTGTCTTACGAAAATGCCCAGCGTAAAGAAGCCGAGCTGCGTAACACCTACAGAACTAAATATGCGGTGGCGAGCCGGCTGGAAATTTATCGCCAGCAAATGGCCGATATGGAAGATAAGTTTTCGCAGTTGTTGAAGCGTTTGCCTACTTCCAATGAAACGCCGGGACTCTTGGATGACTTGAGTTATGTAGGTACGACCAGTGGCCTGACTTTTGTCAAAATCGGCTGGCTGCCCGAGGTGGAAAAAGAGTTTTACACCGAACTACCTATTACCATCGAAGTCATTGGCAGCTATCATGAATTTGGTGAATTCGTTTCTAAGGTTGCACAATTGCCAAGGATAGTCAGTCTTCATGATTTCACCATCGAAGCGGGCAGCGATGAGGAATTGAAATTTAGTGTGGTCGCCAAAACCTATCGCTATGAAGGAGCTCAATAATGGACAAAAAATTACTGCTTTTGCCCCTTATTGTGCTGATGAGTGGTTGTTTCGACGACACTACCGAACAAAGGGCGTTTATGGACGAGGTGAAGGCAAGTACCAAACCTAAGGTCGAGCCGATCCCTGAAATTACTCAGTTCGAGCATTTTGAATACAGTGCAGGCAACTTAAGAAGTCCTTTTGTTGCCCCGGAACCGGAAGTAATTCAGGATACCCTTGTACAGGTGCAAAGCTGTTTGCACCCGGATCCCAAGCGAAAGAAAGAGCCGTTGGAAGGTTTTCCGCTGGATAACCTGACAATGCGGGGAACCTTGGGGGAAGGGGAGCAAATATGGGCGTTGATTACTGCGTCTGATGAGACTTTGCATCGCGTCACCGTGGGCAATTATGTGGGACTCTACAACGGAAAAATAACCCAAGTGCAAAGCAATTTTATTGAAATACTAGAAATGATTCCCGATGGCGCAGGATGTTGGAAAGAACGTCTGACGAAACTGGAAATGTTGGAGGCAGGTGATGATTCCAAGTCATAACAATAAAGGTATAGGCAAGATGCAAACACAGGCTTTTTATAGTACTCGCTTTGGCGCGCTGTTACTTGGATTTATGACTCTGCTTATGTCGGCATGGGCTCAAGCTGCGCCTCAACTATATGACATCCGGTATAACCCGGTTATGGCGGGGGAAACCGAAATCGAGATGGTGTTCGATGAAGCGTTAGCCCAAGAGCCTCAGGTACAGGTGTTCAATAATCCGGCCCGTATCGAGTTCGTCTTTGCTTCGGCAGGCTTCGCCGATAAATTGGCCGAGGTGCTGATCAATCAGGCCGGAGTGATTAAGGTCAACAACCAGGTCTCGGACGACGGATTCAAGCTGACGGTGCAATTAGAAAAGCTGAAGATCTATCAGACGCGGGTTGAAAATAACCTGGTTTACCTGCACGTGTCGGATATCCTCAGCGAAGGTGAAGGCCAAACCGCCACCATCGATGAAGGGCAAAACTACATCAACCGTATTCAGGCCATCGATTTCCGTCGTGGCGACAAGGGTGAAGCCAAACTGTTGGTCTTTTTGCAGGAAAATATGGCGGCTATCGATGTCGGTCAACGTGACGGTAAAATAGTGGTCGAATTCCACAACACGGATATTCTCGATGAGTTGCTCTATCAACTGGACGTAACGGACTACGGCACCATCGTCAGCATTGTTGAAACCTTCAAGGAAGGCGCTAACAGCCGAGTGGAGATCGAAAGCGCTGGTGCGTACGACTACAACTACCAGCAAATCGATAATATCTTCACGTTGACCGTAACCAAGGACGAGTCGAAGAAAAGTTTTCTCGGTGATGGCAAGGAGTACATAGGTAAGCCCATGTCGCTGAATTTCCAGGATGTGCCTATCCGCTCAGTACTACAGATCATCGCCGACTATAACGGCTTCAACCTGGTTACCAGCGATTCCGTGTCCGGCAACATTACGCTGCGTCTTGACGGTGTTCCGTGGGACCAGGCGCTGGACATCGTGCTGAAGGTAAAGGGGTTGGATAAGCGGATGGACGGAACCATTCTAATGGTCGCCCCGACGGAAGAACTTGCAGCCCGTGAAGCGAAAGAATTGAAAGCGAAACAGCAGGTTGAAGATCTTGAGCCGCTGTACAGCGAATATATTCAGCTGAACTATGCCAAGGCCGAGGAATTCGCCGATCTGCTGAAGAGCGAAACCAACAGCATTCTGTCTATGCGTGGCAGTGTCTCCGTCGATAAGCGTACCAACACCTTGCTGGTGAAAGATACAGCCAGAAGCATAGAGAATATCCGCGATATGGTTGAAACGCTCGATGTTCCGGTGAAGCAGGTGATCATCGAATCGCGTATGGTGACGGTACGAGACAACGTAATGGAAGATTTGGGGGTGCGCTGGGGCTTTAGCGACCAACAGAACAACGACGGCATCTCGGGAACCCTGGAAGGCGCCAATGCCATCGCAGGCGGTCAAATCCCGGCACTGGCCGATCGTTTGAATGTGAACCTGCCGGTCACCAATCCGGCCGGTAGTATCGGTATGCATGTAGCTAAACTGGCCGATGGCACCCTGATCGACCTTGAACTGTCAGCCCTCGAGCAGGAAAACAAGGGTGAAATCATCGCCAGTCCGCGTATTACCACGGCCAACCAGAAAAAGGCACGTATTGAACAGGGTACCGAGATACCTTATGTTCAGGCTGCTTCGAGCGGGGCGACCACGGTAACCTTCAAAAAGGCGGTACTCAGTCTTGAAGTTACGCCGCATATAACGCCAGACAATAAGGTGATCCTGGATCTGGTGATCACCCAAGATACGCGAGGCGATACGGTGCAGACTCCAACAGGTCCGGCGGTGGCGATCGATACCCAGCAGATCCAGACTCAGGTGCTGGTTGAAAACGGTCAAACCGTTGTGCTGGGTGGTATCTATCAGCAGCAGATCATCAGTGCTACTAAGAAGGTGCCGCTGCTCGGTGATATTCCGTACCTGGGCTATCTGTTCAAATCGAACAGCGAATTTAACGAGAAAAAAGAGTTGCTGATATTCGTAACACCGAAAATCATGAACGACTCCTTGTAAATAAGCCCGTATAAGTTAAGTGAAAAGGCCCGAAAGGGCCTTTTTATTGTTCATGACTTGAAATAGCCAGGCAATTACTGAGATAATCTCCCCCTTGATTTTTGGGGCCAGGTCGTGAGGCGGGGTTTTATTTCAAATTTTAGAGTTCGTTTGTACTAAAAAGATATGGCTGAGAAACGTAATATATTTCTAGTAGGTCCTATGGGGGCCGGTAAAAGCACAATCGGTCGTCACATCGCCGATCAACTTCACCTTGAATTTTTTGATTCCGACAACGAAATCGAGCGCCGTACCGGGGCCGATATTGCTTGGGTTTTCGATATCGAAGGTGAAGAAGGTTTCAGGCGCCGTGAGGAAACCGTTATTTCTGATCTTACAGAAATGCAAGGCATTGTGCTGGCAACGGGCGGTGGTTCCGTCCTGAGCAAAGAAGTGCGCAACAAACTGTCTGCTCGCGGCATCGTTGTGTATCTTGAAACGCCAATCGAAAAGCAGGTTGCACGTACTCAACGTGACAAGCGTCGTCCGCTGTTGCAAACCGAAGAGCCGCCTCGTGAAGTACTTGAGCGCCTTGCCGAAGAACGCAATCCTCTTTATCAGGAAATTGCGGATTTAGTGGTGCGCACCGATGAGCAAAGTGCTAAAGTTGTCGCGAACCAAATTATAGAGAAATTAGACTTTTAATTACCAAAGGGAGCGCGCCATGCTTGAATTATCCGTTAATTTAGACGAGCGCAGCTATCCCATCTATATAGGTAATGACGTCCTTAAACGGGCTGAACTGATCGCCGAATTTATCGGAGATAATCGGCCCGTTATCATCAGCAACGAAACCGTTGCCCCCCTCTACCTTGAACCTTTGCTGGCGCAGTTAGCCGACAAATCTCCATTGCATTTTGTGATACCGGACGGGGAAAAGTACAAAACCCTGGAATGGTTTGAACGCATTTCGGCGTTTCTGCTCGAGCACAACTGTGGCCGCGACACCTGCCTGATGGCTCTCGGTGGTGGCGTTATCGGTGATTTGACCGGATTTGTAGCGGCCTGTTATCAACGCGGTGTGCCCTTCATTCAAGTTCCTACAACCTTATTGTCACAGGTCGACTCTTCAGTCGGTGGAAAAACGGCCGTCAACCACCCGCTGGGCAAAAACATGATTGGTGCTTTTTACCAGCCCCAGGCGGTGTTTATCGACACGGTTTCCCTGACTACCCTGCCAGCTCGTGAGTTTTCCGCCGGTATGGCGGAGGTGGTCAAATACGGCCTGATTTACGATGTAGCCTTGTTTGCGTATATCGAAGAACATGTTGAGCCGTTAAAGGCGTTGGATTTGGAACCTCTGCAACGGGTCATTGCGCGATGCTGCGAAATCAAGGCCGAAATCGTTGCGGCAGACGAAAAAGAGACGGGCTTAAGAGCCTTGCTGAACCTGGGGCATACCTTCGGTCATGCCATTGAGGCCGAGATGGGATATGGCGTTTGGTTGCATGGTGAAGCCGTTGCTGCGGGAATGGTCATGGCTGCACGCTTGGCACATTTACGAGGTGATCTTGCTCCGGCCGAAGTGGAGCGTATCATTCGCCTGCTGGCCAGATTTGATTTACCGACTCAACCGCCCGCGGAAATGACGCTGGAGCGGTTTATGTTCCATATGCAAAAAGACAAAAAAAATAAGAAGGGCACAATCCGCTTTGTATTGCCGAGTAGCTTCGGCCGCTGCAGCTTAGTGGATGATGTCACCGAAGAACAATTGAGTAAGCTGATCAATCATTAATGCATTCACCGATATTACCTAGTCGTGCGGCACTGGTAGACCGTATCGAACTCCAGTTCGAGTACGGCCAGAATTTGATATCTCTGGTGGGCGAAGCCGGACTGGGCAAAAGCTACCTGCTTGAAACCTTTGTCACCGATAAATACGAGTCGTTTAACAAGGCCTATATCAAACTGAGCGCCAGCCTCAGTGACGTCGATTTGATGACTCAGCTGCTGGAACACAGTTTTCCTCGTCCCTTGGTCGACCAAACGCAGAGTCTCAGCGAAAATTTTTATCGCCTGGCGAAGGAACACAGTAGCGTTCAATGCATCTGGGTGCTCGATGGCGTCCGGCACTTATCGGAAGAAATGTGCGAACAATTGTCGCTATTGGCGTCTCGCAGCCCTTTAACGCTCTACATACTGGCCGCGAGTCAATCTGCCGGGGTGTTCCGAAATGCCGTTGAGCTGCATCTTGAGCCCTTATCCGAGCGCGAAAGTCTTCAACTGATGAGTTGGTTCTATCGTGACCTTCCGCCCATTGATGATCCGGTTTTTCGCGCCTTCATTGAGAGTGCCCACGGTAATCCCGCCTTATTGCTAAGTTGGGACAGCAGTCATAGTGCAGAGCTCAAGGCCGCTACACCGGTTTCTTGGCGCATGCACCTGCTGGGCGGTGGTTTGTTGATTTTACTTGTACTTGCCGGTTTGTTGTATCAGGGCACCATCAGGTTGCCGGGGGCTGAGCCTGAATCGACTGAGAATGTCAGCCCTGAGCCGCAACTTGCATTGCAGCAAGAGGAAACCGAGGTTGCTTCGACATCGCAAGAAGTTGCTTCATCGGGGGGCGCTGAGCCAGAAATCGCCGAAGAAAAGCGTGTGAATACGGCAGAGATAGCCGCCGCACTTGAAGAAACATCGATTGACGCGGCCCCGCCAATGGCCACCCCTGCGAACGTTCCTGAGGGCGACAAGTTAGATGAATCCGTTACTACTAAAAGCGAAGTAGAAGTGGCGCCTGTTGAGGCTATAGCTGTCGAACCGCCACAAACGCCTCCCGCGAAGAATGAAGTTCGGGAAGATGAAAATACCTCGCCTGCGGAGCTTGCCCCGGTGTTCGAGGTGGAAGATAATGCATGGTTTGCAGCGCAAGCCGATGGCAGTGTGGTGCTCCAGTTGATCGGCCTGGCCGATGTGGGTTATCTGGACGATTTTTTAACCGATCACGGGTTGCACAGGGAACAGGTCAAGGTATACAAAGCCCTGAGACAAGGTCGTCCATGGTATGGCGTAACCTATGGGAATTATGCCAATGCCGACGAAGCCCGGTCAGCGCAAGAGCATCTTCCCGAGGCGCTCAAAAAAGGGCAGCCGTTCATTAAGACGATTAGAAAAATTAAGCAGGAAATAGCGCTGAATTCAAAGCAATGAACGCCTTTGGAGAATGTGCTTACGTAAGGTAAGACGAGAGTTAATGCAGCAAAAAACCAGGGCCTTTCTGAAGTGGGCTGGCGGAAAATACAGTTTGGTTGAACAGATATCAGAGCGTCTGGCAACCGCGCAGAAACAGGCAGGCTACCAGGCTGAGGTTCTTGTGGAGCCGTTTGTTGGCGCCGGATCCGTATTTCTTAACAGCAATTTCAAGCGCTATGTGCTGAACGATATCAACGCCGACCTTATCAATTTGTATATTGAGCTGAAAGAGTCTCCGGACGAATTTATCAGCGACGCTCGCAAACTGTTCGTCGAGCTGAATAACCATCCCGAAGCCTATTACGATTATCGCGTCAGGTTCAACGAGAGCAACGATGCCTATGAAAGAGCGATCCTGTTTCTTTACCTTAATCGTCACGGTTATAACGGTTTATGCCGATACAATCTGAAGGGAATTTTCAATGTGCCCTTCGGTAAATACAAGCGGCCCTACTTCCCCGAGCAGGAAATGTATCGCTTTGCAGAAAAGGCCCAGCAAGCGACCTTTACCTGTTTAAGTTATCAGGATGTGTTTGCCAATCTGCCCGACAAGGCCGTCGTATATTGCGATCCTCCCTATGTGCCGCTCAGCAAAACGGCGTCTTTTACCAGCTATGCCAAGGGCGGGTTTGATCTTGACGATCAGGCGAATCTTGCGAACCTGGCGGAACAGGCGGCATTCAGGCGTGGTACTTCGGTACTTATTTCCAACCACGATACCGTTTGGACCCGAAAAATTTATGCGCAGGCCGAGCTGGACGTGCTCCCGGTCAAAAGAACCATTAGTCCGAAGGGAAACAGCCGTAACAAGGTTAATGAGTTGATGGCACTGTATAAAGTACCCACTGGACGAGAGCGAAAATTCCAGCGATAAACAGTAAAAAACAAATGAGGGCGATAGTCAGCAGCGACCATTTATTGTGTCCGGCAAAATCTTGCTGTCGTTTATGACTGCTTTGAATGCCAAACAGGGCGGCGACGATGCTTTGCAGTTGTGAAAGGAAGTGTTTCAAGAGAAAACTAGTACCGTTTTCCGCTCAGTGAAGAAGCCTGTTGATTATCACCGCGGCTCAATAATTCAAGCAGATCAAGATAATGAAACTGAGCGCTGCGGCTTTCGCCGGTCAGCCAGTCGTACCAGTTAGGCTCTTTGCTGGCGTTCAGGCATGCGGCCTGTACCTCGGGTCGTGCATTGCTGGCGCAGCAATACGCTGTGGACTTATCGTCATCGGGGATAAGATGATAGGCACTAACAGACAACAAGCCAAATGCGGCTACAGTTAGACTCCTTGCAAATGTCAGGCGCAACATGATTCACTCCCAGTGTTCGAAAACCTTCTGAGCTTACCTAAAAAACAACCAAATAGCAACTTTCTTTGGTGCAAAAACCATACGCAATTGTTTGATATTAATGAATATATATTTTAATTTTCGTTAATGGGTTGTTCTTATTTTGCGTTTTATGTGTCCAGGTCGCGATTTCCGTCCTAATAACTGGGTTGTGCGGGCTGTTATGAAGGCCTGAATTAAGTTACATTAGGCACACTTTTCATCCTGCAGTTTTTTATACCCGTTATGTCAGATTTTCTCATTGCCCCTTCGATTCTGTCCGCCGATTTCGCCCGTTTGGGTGAAGAAGTCGAGAATGTATTAAACGCCGGTGCCGATGTCGTACACTTTGACGTGATGGATAATCATTATGTACCTAACCTGACGTTTGGTCCTATGGTCTGCAAGGCGCTGCGCAATTACGGTATTAAGGCGCCTATCGACGTTCATTTGATGGTCAAACCCGTGGATGCGCTGATCCCGCTGTTTGCCGAGGCCGGCGCCAGTATTATTACGTTCCATCCCGAAGCCAGTGACCATGTAGACAGAAGCCTCCAACTTATTAAGGATCACGGCTGCCAGGCCGGCCTGGTTTTGAATCCGGCCACCTCGCTGCATTATCTGGATCATGTGCTGGACAAGCTGGATGTCGTGCTGCTGATGTCGGTCAACCCCGGTTTCGGCGGACAAAAATTTATCCCTGCCACGCTCGAAAAGTTAAGGCGGGTGCGTCAACTGATCGATGAATCCGGGCGTGATATTCGCCTTGAGATCGACGGTGGCGTAACGGTTGATAATATTGCTGAGATTGCCGAGGCCGGCGCCGATATGTTTGTTGCCGGGTCGGCTATTTTCAACCAGCCCGACTACAAGCAAGTGATCGATCAAATGCGTGCGCA
>JBNKEN010000456.1:0-12771 GCA_050288805.1 Pseudoalteromonas sp. | reverse complement strand
CCGGCATTGTCATCCTCCAGCCTGTCACACACGCCCTCAAGTTCAATGCGGTTGTTGAGGCTTGCCAGCACCTTGGCGGCCGCCGAAACCTTGGGCTGTCCCAGGTGATTGATTTTATAAAGCACCTGACGCTGCAGGTTTGAAAGCTCCACCCTGTCGTGGTCGATAAAGCGCAATGTTCCGACACCGGAAGCGGCAAGATACATAAGCACCGGAGAGCCCAGGCCGCCGCAGCCGACCACCACCACGCGGGCGGCTTTCAGCCTGCGTTGGCCCTCCTCACCGATCCCGTCCAGCATCAGCTGGCGGCTGTAACGAATGCGCTCCTTGTCGTCGAGCTGCACCGTGCCATTTGCCACATTGTTCAACGATTAAATTCCCCGGTGAGCGCCCTTAAAGCGGCAATAGCTTGCTTGGGATCCGCGGCCTCGGTGATGGCCCGCACCACCGCCAGGCTGCCGACCCCGGTCTCCTTCACCTCGGGGGCCCGTTCGAAATCGATGCCACCGATGGCGACCGTCGGATAGGCCTTCATCAGGGGCACGAAATGGCGCAGCTTGTCGAGCCCCTGGATCTGCCCCGTCATGTCCTTGGTGGTGGTGGGATAGATGGCCCCGAAGGCCATATAACTCGGGCGATAGTTGTGGGCCCGCAGCATTTCGTAAAAACCATGGGTTGAAATTCCGAGCCTGAGCCCGGCCTCCTTGATGGCGATGAGGTCCGCATCCAGCAGATCTTCCTGGCCGAGATGCACACCATAGGCCCCGTGTTCAATCGCAAGCTGCCAGTGATCGTTGATAAACACCCCGGCCTCGTATTCCCGACCAAGCCGCACGGCTTCGGTCACGGCGCTTTCAAGCGCGGCCTTGTCGGCACTCTTGACCCTCAGCTGGGCCGTCTTAACGCCGTTTTCCAGGCACAGTTTCAGCCAGTCGACCGAGTCCACCACCGCATAGAGCCCGAGCTCCTTGTCGCAGGGAGCAAATCCGGCGGCGGCGTTAAAAAAAGCGCCGTCGTCCAGTTCCAGCTCGTCGCCGAGCCAGCTGCCCGCCTCGATAACCTGAGGATAGTCGGCAATATCATGGGGAAACCCGGAATGGGCCACCGGCCCCGTGCCCTCACCAATTCGAACCGCGAGCTTGAGCCCCTGGTTGATATAGGCCTTGGCAAGAATAAAGGCATCCTTGAGCGGATACCCCTTGGCAATGCACGCCGCCAGCGCCGAGGCGAAACTGCAGCCGGTGCCGTGATCGTGTGGCGCTACCAGGGTCGGGTTGCCGAGCCAGTATTCCCGTTCCCCTTCCAGGCAATAATCGATGCAGTAGCCCGCCGGATAATCCCAATGGCCGCCCTTGATCACCACGCTGCCGACGCCGAGATCGCAAACCGCCTTGGCGGCCTCGCGCACCGCATCGGCCCCTATCAGGTAAACCCCGGTCAGCTGCTGGGTTTCGCGGGTGTTCGGTGTCAGCACATCCACCAGCGGCAGCAGCTCCTGGCGCACCGCATCGAGAATATCCTCCTCGGTGAGCGGCTCGCCGCTCGATGCGATGGCAACCGGATCGTAAACCACCCGCGGCGGCGTAGGCCACTTGGCCTTGTAATAACGCAGATGCTCGGCCACCAGCTCCACCTGGCGCACGTTCGCCAGCAGGCCGATTTTTATCACCGTGGCCGGCATATCCGCCGCCAGCGCCTGCAACTGGGATTCTATTACCTCATTGGCAACCGGATTGATGGCTTCCAGCCCGAGGCTGTTTTGCGCCGTCAGCGCCGTCACCACGCTGCAGGCGTGGACAGAAAAACTCTGCATCGCCTTGATATCGGCCTGGATACCCGCGCCACCGCCACAGTCGGAGCCAGCGATCGTCCATACAACTTGTTTCATTGTTTACCCGTTTTTATTTTTTCATGGTGCCAAAACGGCATCCCCAGTGTCGGTGTCGACGGCGCCGCAATGTCTTTTTCCGGCATCATGCCCGCCTCATAGGCCATTCTACCCGCCTCCACCGCACTGGCAAAGGCACTCGCCATCCGCACCGGATCCCCGGCGCCGGCGATGGCCGAATTGAGCAGCACCGCATCGTACCCCAGTTCTAGGGCCTGACACGCATGCGACGGCGCACCGAGACCGGCGTCGACGATCAGGGTCAGCTCCGGCAAGCGCTCACGCAGGGTGCGCAGGGCATAGGGATTCATCAGCCCCTTGCCGGTGCCGATCGGCGCCCCCCAGGGCATGATCACCTCGCAACCGAGCGCGGCCAAACGCTGGCAGATCACCAGGTCGTCGGTGCAATAGGGCAGCACCTTGAAGCCCTGCTCCAGCAAAATCGCCGTAGCCTCTAACAGCGCCACCGGATCCGGCTGCAGATTGTAATCGTCGCCGACGAGCTCCAGCTTGATCCAGTCGGTGGCAAACACCTCCCGGCACATCTGCGCCAGGGTCACCGCTTCCGTGACGCTTTTACACCCGGCGGTATTTGGCAGCACCTTAAGCCCGGTATCGCGGATCAGGTTCCAGAAATCCGCTCCCGCGGCCTGCGAGTTCTGCCGCCTGAGCGACACGGTAACGATGTCGGCGCCGGACGCCGCAATCGCCTGCTGCATGCATTGGGGCGAAGGATACAGCGCCGAACCCACCAATAAACGGCTGTTAAACTGCTCGCCATAGATGGTCAGCATCTTAACCCCCCTGCACCGGCGACAGCAGTTCCAGCTTGTCGCCCTCTTGCGCCTGTACCGACTCACACTGGCTGCGCGGCACGAAACGGCCGTTGAGCGCGACGGCAAACGGCTCTCTGGCGCCGTAGTTGCTCAGCAGCCGGGTCAGGGTCGTCCCCTGCTCGGTTTCAAATTCATTGCCGTTAATAAACACTTTCATCGGGTGACTCCCGGTTTTGGAATTAAATAACATCGGCCAGGGCCTCAAACACCACGGCCGGCCCCAGCAGATAGCCATGGCGATACAGGCCGTTAATGCGAATTAGCCCGCGCTCCTTTTCAATGCGCGGGCGATTGTCGAAAAAAGCGGGGCGAAGGCCAGCGAGCACCGACAACACACGGGCTTCAGCGAAACCACTGTGTACCGAGTAGGCGGCAGACAACAGTTCCAATGTCGAGCGCACGCTGGCCTGCCCCTGATCCTGGGATTCGATTTCGGTGGCCCCGATCACGAATTCATTCTCCGGTTTTGGCACTATGTAAATGGGATAACGGGGATGCATCAGGCGCACCGGACGGCGCAGCGTCACCTCAGGTGCATGCACCCGGGCCACTTCGCCGCGCACACCGCGAAGCCCGGGCATCACCTCCTTGGCGCCGATACCGCGGCAATCGACCACCAGCTCAAACGACCCGTCGACAGTTTGAGCCTTAATGCCTGCTTCGTCGGCGCCAAAATAAAAGCGCACACCCCGGCGTTCAAGGGTGCGGTGAATGGCCAAGTACAGCGCCCGATTGTCGAGCTGCCCTTCTCCCGGCAGATAGATCCCGCCATGAAAGCGCCCCGCCAGATCCGGCTCCAGTTCGCCGATCGCGGCAGCCCCAAGCTCCTGCGGCACATGCCCGGCAAGGGGCTTGAGGCGGTCGCGAAAGGAGACAAGATCGCCCCTGTCCCGGGCATGCGCCACAACCAAGGAGCCCTCGCGCTGGAAAAACACGGGTTCATCCAGCTCGGCGAGGAGCTCGGGCCACAGCTCCAGTGACGCTAAGCCCTGCTCGGCCAGATCCGCTTCACACGATACCGATTCTGCCAGCGGCGCCAGCATGGCGGCCGCCAGCGCACCGGCGCTTTGCGGCGCATCGGCCTGCTGGCGTTCGAACACGCTGACCCGATGACGCCTGCTCAGCATCAGGGCGGCAAGACGCCCGGCAAGGCCGAAACCTATGATGGCTACATTCACATTTCGTCTCCCGTTTTCCTTTATGCGTTCAGGGTGCGACGGCACGTCTTAGCTACTGCGCCTTGTGGTAAAGCTCGGCGCCGCCTTGGCGGAACTCGGCGGACTTCGCCTGCATTTCGGCCTCCACGTCGACCATGCGGATTTGGATCTCGCCGTCTTCCAGACTTTTGGCATAGTCGCGCACCTCCTGGGTGATCTTCATCGAGCAGAACTTGGGACCGCACATGGAGCAGAAATGCGCCACCTTGCCCGATTCCTGCGGCAGGGTTTCGTCGTGGAATGCGCGCGCCCGCTCCGGATCCAGGCTGAGGTTGAACTGGTCGACCCAACGGAATTCGAAGCGCGCCTTGGAAAGCGCATTGTCGCGCTCCTGCGCACCGGGATGCCCCTTGGCGAGATCCGCCGCATGGGCCGCTATCTTGTACGTGATAAGGCCTTCCTTAACGTCTTCCTTGTTGGGCAAGCCCAGGTGTTCCTTGGGGGTGACGTAACACAGCATGGCGCAGCCGTACCAGGCGATCTGCGCGGCGCCGATACCGGACGTGAAGTGATCGTAGCCGGGCGCAATATCCGTGGTCAGCGGCCCCAGGGTATAAAACGGCGCCTCGTGGCAGTGTTCCAGCTGCTCCTTCATGTTCGCCTCGATCATGTGCATCGGCACATGACCCGGCCCCTCGATAAACACCTGCACGTCGTGTTGCCAGGCCTTTTTCGTCAGTTCGCCGAGGGTACGCAGTTCGCTGAACTGGGCCTCGTCGTTGGCGTCGGCAATCGAGCCGGGACGCAGGCCGTCGCCGAGGGAGAAACACACATCGTACTGCTTCATGATCTCGCAGATCTCGTCGAAGTGGGTGTAGAGGAAATTTTCCTTATGATGGGCCAGGCACCATTTGGCCATGATACTGCCGCCGCGCGATACTATGCCCGTCACGCGTTTGGCGGTCATGGGGATATAACGCAGCAACACCCCGGCATGAATGGTGAAATAGTCGACGCCCTGCTCCGCCTGCTCTATCAAGGTATCGCGGAAGATTTCCCAGCTCAGGTCTTCGGCCACGCCGTTGACCTTTTCCAGCGCCTGATAGATAGGCACTGTGCCGATGGGCACCGGCGAATTGCGCACCACCCATTCGCGGGTTTCGTGAATATAGCGACCGGTGGAGAGATCCATTACCGTGTCCGCGCCCCAGCGGGTCGACCACACCAGTTTTTCAACCTCTTCCTCTATGCTTGAGGTGACCGAGGAATTTCCGATATTGGCGTTCACCTTCACCAGGAAGTTGCGCCCGATAATCATCGGCTCGGTTTCCGGGTGATTGATATTGCACGGCAGCACGGCGCGGCCGCGGGCGATTTCGTCACGCACGAATTCCGGGGTAATAAATTCGGGAATACCGGCGCCGAAGCTCTGCCCCGCATGTTGTTCATCCTTGAGCTTTAGGCTCATCTCGGCGCGGCCCATATTTTCCCGAATCGCCACGTATTCCATTTCCGGGGTGATGATCCCCTGGCGGGCGTAATGCAGCTGGGTCACGTTTTTACCCGGCTTGGCGCGACGCACCGTGGGCAAATGCTCGAAACGGATATGGTCCAGGCCTTCATCGGCCATGCGTTGCTGGGAAAACCAGGAACTGACGCCGTCGAGGGTATCGGTGTCGTCGCGCTCGGCTATCCACGATTCGCGAAATTGAGGCAGCCCCTTGCGCACGTCCAGCTCAAAACCCGGATCGGTATAGGGGCCGGACGTGTCATAGACGCGGATCGGTGCGTTTTTCTCGAATACCGGATTATCTTCGCTGCCGCCGACCAGGCTGTCGGACAGGGTGATTTCACGCATGCCCACCCGCACACCGGGCAAGGATCCGTCGACATAGACCTTGTTCGAGGCCGGATAGGGCTGGCCGGTAAGGTTATAAATGTATTCCGATGCCGCTTGTCTGGTTTCGCGGCGTGACGGCTTAGGTTGTTTTTGTTGTGACATGACGCACCTCGTTTTAAAACAGGATTTGTCTTGTCAGGGGTTCCAAATTGGAACAGAGACGGGCCTATGGCCCCTATGGATTCGTCAGGTGCATGCACCCGGCAGCCGGTGATTGCTGTATGCCAAAAACGGCACAAGCAGGCACATTTCTGGCAGCTTGTTCCCTACGCAGGTATTAGCCCGATCAGGTTTACGGATCCCGCTTTCGCGATCTCAGCCCAGATAACGCTCTTGGGCACTCCGACAAGTATTGCAATTCGCCCTAAGGCGAGGCGCCAGTGTACAGAATTTAAAATTTAGGAACAAGTCCGGCTAGATAAATCCGCCTAGCATTATCATGACTCACCTTGCGCCAGATGTTTTCTGCAAGGCCGAGCTTTGAGTACATTTGCCACAGCTCCCGATAACTGCACGACAGGCGACAAAGCGGAAAATTACTCGCCAGCATGACCCTGTCTTCGCCGAAAAGTTCGAGCAGTATGGTCACAACCTGGCTGACCCACTCTTGGTCATAGTGCCTGTCGGCCATTTCCCAGCCCGACGCCTTGACGGCGATATTCGGTGCGGTCGCGATAAGTGCGATATTCTCTCGCCAGGCGGCAAAATCGTTTTTGCAGACCAGCCCCGCGTGATTAAGCACGACCTGCAACTCGGGCAGCGCACGGGCCAGTTCAACCAAGCGCGCACTGGTTGCTTCGCAGCTCACCTCAAACTGCGCCTCAAAAATAAGTCCCTTTTGCGCCAGCAAGGTCAGATTGGCGGGCACGTTTTTATCATTCAACAGGGCCCTGTCGTTCCCTTCTGTGATATGGCGAATGCCCGCCAGCAGGGGATGTTCGAGCCCGGCAATATCGGCGGCGAACCTCATTGCAGGCAGGGAAACATCGGCGAAGGAAATCGCCGGGCCGAATGAGAACCCCATTTCGCTTAACCAGTCCAGTTCGCGCCGCGGGCGGGCGTTGTCGAACCCGGCCTCGATATGCACGGCGCCGATAAGTGCCAAATCGGGCGCCAGCGCCAGTTCTTCAACCCCCGTATTGCGGCACAGCGCGGTCTTATCCGGCCAAGCGGGCGGGTTTTCCGGCCTGAGCCAGAAATAATCGCCCCTTTGCAGGTCGAACAGGTGAATATGGGGGTCGAAGACGGGTTTCATCGCGAGGTATAGCCGCCGTCGATCACCTGCAGGCTGCCGGTGATAAAGCCGGCATCGTCGCTTGCCAAAAACGCCACCAGGGCCGCCACTTCCTCCGGTTGACCGAGACGCCCGAGCGGTTGCTCCGCGGCCTCCGCAGCATGCACCTCGGCCTTGTCGGCGCCGCTTTTGGCACAATAGTTATCGATGGCGTTGTGGTAGAGTGGTGTTTCTATGGTGCCGGGGCACACCGCATTGGCGCGGATATTAAAGGCTGCATAATCGAGCGCCGTGGTTTTCGCCATCGACGCCAGCGCCGCCTTCGACAGGTTGTAGGCGAAGGAATTGGTTTTCGCCACCAGCGCCTGATCGGAGGCGATAAAAATAAGGCTGCCGCTTTTTTGTGTTTTCATGGTAGGCAGCGCCGCACGGGTCGCCGCATAGGCTCCCTTGACGTTGAGCGCCAGTAGGCGGTCGAGCATCTCTTCGCTGGTCTCTTCGATATTCGCGCTCATATGCATGCCCGCATTCGACACCAGCACATCGATGCGCCCCTCGCGCTCGGCAATACCGCGCACCGCGGTTTCAACGTCCGCCACCCGACTGACGTCGCAATGCAGGTATTCGCCGGATTCGCCCTCGGCAATATCCAGGTTAAATACCTTGTAGCCGTTTGCCGCCAGTCTGTTTACGATTGCAAGGCCAATGCCCTTGCTGCCCCCCGTCACGATTGCGACTTTCATAGATTGCCCCTGATCCTTAACCGCTACTCCGACCTGTGCGGCAGTGACGTGCCGACAAAAACTGGTCTAGAATGCGTGCTTTAAAAAATAAACCGGATACTAGAGTATGACGTTTAGGCTCGAACTTAAAGTGCGGGATTACGAATGTGACCTGCAAGGCATTGTAAATAACGGCGTGTATTTCAATTACCTGGAACACGCTCGCCACGAATTCCTGCATGCCAACGAGATAGACTTCGCCAAACTGGCGCGAGAAAAAATCAATCTGGTGGTGGTGCGAAGCGAAATGGATTACAAGGGCTCCCTGGTGCCCGGCGATGAATTTTATGTCAGCGTTGAGCCGGTTCGTCTCAGCAAACTTAAATTCGCCTTTGACCAACAGGTGATCCGCAAGCGCGACGACAAGGTGCTGCTCAGCGCCCGGGTCACCGGCACGGCGGTCAACGAGCGCGGACGACCGTTTCTGCCGCCGGAACTCGACGCCCTGTTTCCCGCCTAAGGTTGAATAATACGTTTAAACACTAAGGTGTGGGCACCGCTCAGGGTCAGGGTATCCCGGTCCTGACGGCTCTTTGCCCCTTGTTCCAGGGCTGCCAACAGCGCCGTTTCTACCTCGCCTTCAAGGCCCTGGCAAAACCTTCGCGTCATTCCGGTATCCGACGCCAGAAGCCGCCCCTTCTCGACCTTGCCGGAAGCGAAAAACCGGTTGCATCCGGTGTAACCCCGGATCTGCAGCGCCTCGATGAACGCAATTTCTGCGCCCGCCTCGGTGACGTCTCGCTGGTCCAGGCTGACCAACTTCCACTCGGTAAATTTCAACGAATCAATCATACGTTCATCCGTCGATACGCAACCCGTTAATAACACAGACAGCGCAAGTACAAGCCTCAATTTCATATCCGTTTCTCCGTTAAATCTCTATGCCGTAACCAAGGGAGTCGCCCCTCTCAAGCAACTATTTTATCACCCAAATGTGGATCATTCGTTTACAAAATCCCTGACTTTGCATTTAATAGAACAAGGGCAAAGGTATCTAGCAGGACCGCTAAAAGGTACAATGCCGTAAACATGAATTTCTCGACAGTAGCAGAACCTAGGAGAGCGTTTTATGAAGTTCAGTGCAAAATTTGCCCCCTGCCTGCTGGCAGGACTACTGCTCAACGGATGTGGCGGTGGCGGCAATCTCACCTCGACACAAGACAACAACAATACAAATAATACAATTACTTGGGTTTCAGGCGAGTTTGCACCTTCTGATACCTTCAAGGGGCAATGCGTCGCATTGAACGAAAAACACTGGCTGCGTTCATGGAGCAACGAAACCTACCTCTGGTACGACGAAATTGTCGATCGCAATCCGGCCGATACGCCGAATGTGCTCGATTATTTCAACCTGCTGAAAACAGAACAGCTAACCGACTCCGGCGCCAGAAAGGATAACTTCCATTTTAATATGTCGACCGCAGAGTGGGATGCGCTGAATCAGTCGGGCGTCAGCCTGGGTTACGGCTTTGAATTTGTTCTGAAGGCGTCAAGTCCGCCGCGTAAGGCCATTATCAGCTATACCGAACCGAATACCGAGGCGACAACGCAAAACCTGCTTCGCGGTTATGAAATCGTCAGTATCGACGGGGTCGACTTTGTCAACGGCGACGACGTGAATACGTTGAACGCGGGTCTGTTCCCGGACCAGCAAGGTAAGCTGACCGAATTCGTTTTCCTTGATCCGAACACCAACGAAGAAAGAACCGTGACGCTCACCGCGGCCGAGATCACTTCCACACCGGTGCAAAACGGCAAGGTACTTCAGACCGCCAGCGGTAATGTCGGCTATTTCCAGTTCAACAGCCATATCGCTACGGCCGAACGGGGTCTGTTCAACGTCATCACCCAGATGAAGAACAACAATGTCTCGGATCTGGTGGTAGATCTGCGCTATAACGGCGGCGGTTTGCTGGCCATGGCGGCCCAGCTTGGTTACATGATTGCCGGCGAGCAAAACACCCAAAACCGTATTTTCGAGCAAACCGTCTTTAACGACAAACACCCGACCATTAATCCGGTAACCGGCCAGCCTCTGACGCCCCTGCCGTTTATCGATTTTTATATCGGTTTCGATCCCAATTCGGGTATCGCAGACGAAACCCCGCTGCCGAGTCTCGGTCTTGACCGGGTCTTCGTACTGACTACGGGCAATACCTGCTCGGCCAGTGAGGCGCTGATCAACGGCCTGCGCGGCGCCGATATCGAGGTTATCCAAATCGGCTCGACCAGCTGTGGCAAGCCCTACGGCTTCTACCCCACCGACAACTGCGATACCACCTATTTCACCATTCAGTTCAGCGGCATCAACGACAAGGGCTTCGGCGAATACTCCGACGGCTTTACCCCGCTAAACACGCTCGATAACGACAAACTGCCGGTGCGTATTCCCGGTTGTGCGGTCGCCGATGACTTCAGTAAACAGCTCGGCGATCCAACAGAGCGCCTGCTGGCAACGGCACTGGATTACCGCGACACCGGCACCTGTCCGGCGCCGAGTTCATTCAGTTCGCTGAACGGCTTTGCCGCTGAAGAAACGGCCTTGCAGGTGAAGGACAAACGCTCTGTCAGTCAGCTGAGAACAAACCGCATCATCACCCCGGTGATGTAAGGAGAAGCACATGAAACGTTTGCTCATCCCTGCTTCCTTAAGCGTCCTGGCCCTTGGCTGCAGTGCAAATGCGACCGGCCTGAAGCCGGCCCTGCTGGACCAACCGGAGACTGAAGCCATACGCACTGCGCTGGCGACCCTTTTGGGCCACGGTAACGCGCAAATTGCCGAATCCGCGTTTACACAAAACAGCGGCCTGGTACTAGAGCATCCTTCAGTAAAGGATGAAAAGGGCAACCCCGTGATGGGCAAGCAGTTGGACATGCCGTTTCGTTTTCGCCTGATGTACGACGGCCAGACCTGCTACCTGACCCAACTGGATACGGATAAGCAGGTGCCCCTGCCGGGCATCGGCTGCCATTACGAATAGACACATTCATTGGAGCCCAGAGGGCTGGCATGAAACAAAAAAGGCGCCTGCGGCGCCTTTTTTATTACTTGATTTCAACCCGCGACGAGCGCATCACCACCTCGTCGTTCAGCTCGATGCCGATACCCGGCGCTTCCGACACCTTGAAAACCCCCTTCTCAGGTTGCGGATCCTGGATACACAACTCGCGGTTCCATTTCTTCAGCGCGTAGGTGTGATGTTCGTGGATCAGGAAGTTAGGTATCGCCGTTTCCAGATGCAAGGATGCCGCCGTCGCCACCGGGCCGCCGCAAACGTGGGCCTGAATGCGCACATCGAAAATATCGGCGTAATCGCACACCTTCTTGGTTTCGGTGAAGCCGCCGCACAGGCCGATATCCGGTTGCAGTACGTCGATACTCTGATCTTCCAGATACGGACGCACACCCCAACGGTTATACAAGCGCTCACCGCCCGCGATGGGCACCGCCACCTTGTCGGCCACCTTGGCGTGCAGCGAATGATTGAGGTAGTTAACCGGTTCCTCATAGTACATACAGCCGAACTCCTCGGCGATTTCACCGATCTGAATAGCCGAGGTGGCGCCGGGCAGGCTGTGGCATTCGAAGATAATATCCACCTCATCGCCGACCGCCTCGCGGATCTCCCGCATGCGGGCGCGATACAGCTTCATTTCCGCCGGCGCGATCAGCCTGGTGCGGTCGTAATAGGTATTGCCGTTTTTGTCGTACATGATGGGATCGACCTTGATAGCATCGTACCCCTCGGCCACCGCCTTAAGCGCCGCTTCGGCGTATTCTTCCGGCTTCGCCAGCGCCCTGAATTCGGGGCCCCAGTCGAACTGGATCTGCGACGCATAGGTGCGCAGTTCTTCGTTCACCTTACCGCCGAGCAACTGGTACACCGGCAACCCCAGAGCCTTGCCCTTGATGTCCCAGAGTGCCGTATCGATGGCGCTCATGGCCGCATAAACGACCGGGCCGCCGCCCAGTCCCCAGAAGCTTTCACGCAACATGCGCGACCACAACAGCTCGGTCTGGAACGGATCATGGCCGATCAGAAAGGCCTCGGCCATTTCCTTGATCATCGCCGCCGCCGCGCTGTGGCCGAGATCATAGGCCAGCCCCGCCTCGCCGACACCGGAGATCCCCTCATCGGTGTGAATACGGACAAACACCGGGGTCCAGGCGGGACGCTCCGGGCAATGGATATCAAAGACTTCGACGCGATTAACTTTCATATTGGCTCCTACTCGGCAAAACTCGGATCCAGGCGATACGCCTTACGCAGCATCGCCGGCCAGGCCAGCTGGCCCCCGGTGCTGCCGCTGTGAACCTTGCTGGCCTGATTGTAAATATTGTCAATGATCGGCTGCGGAACCGGAATCGCCGGCTGGCCGCTGGCCTGGATCGCCAGCTGGATTTCGCAGGCGCGCTGCAGATCGTAAAAACGCATAAAGGCGTCGCCCACCGTCGGGCCGACGGTCAGCCCGCCATGGTTCACCAGCAACATATGGTTGGTATGGCCGAGATCGTCCTGCAGGCGTTTTTTCTCATCGGCATTGACCGCAAGTCCCTCGTAGCCGTGGTAGCTGAGTGAGGGCAGGGAAAACATGGAATGCTGACTGAGCGGCAACAGGCCCTTTTCCTGGGTTGCCACCGCAACGGTTTCCTTGGTGTGCAGATGGATCACGCAGTGGGCGTCATCACGAACCTCGTGAATGGCGCTGTGAATGGTGAAACCGGCCGGATTGATCTCAAACGGGGTGTCGTCGAGTATGTTTCCCTGCAGATCGACCTTCACCAGGTTCGACGCCGTCACCTCGTCAAAGGTCAGGCCGAAGGCATTAACCAGGTACTGATCGGTACCCGGCAAACGCGCCGACATATGGGTGTAGATCAGGTCGCCCCAGCGCAGATGCTCGACCAGACGATAACAGGCGGCCAGGTCGACGCGCAAACGCCATTCCTCGTCACTCACCTTGCCCTTG
>JBNKEN010000455.1:0-3543 GCA_050288805.1 Pseudoalteromonas sp. | reverse complement strand
GAGGATCAGCGACCGGCAGGCGAGTTCAAGGTCCGCCTGCGCCATCAATGAACTGCCGACCAGAAAACCGTCGCACAGGGCGGCGAGGCGACGTACATCGCCGTGGTGGTAGATGCCGGATTCGGAGATCACCAGCCGGTCGGCGGGGATGAGCGGCCTGAGCCGTTCGGTAGTGGCAAGATCCGTACTCAGGTCGCGCAGGTTGCGGTTGTTTATCCCGATCAGCCGGGCATTAAGCGCAACGGCTCTTGCGACTTCTTCCTCGTTGCTCACCTCCGTCAGCACCGCCATGTTATAGCCATGCGCCAGCTCGCTTAATTGCAGATACATGGCGTCATCAAGCACCGAAAGCATCAGCAGAACGGCATCGCCGCCGTAAAAGCGCGCCAGATGGACCTGGTATTCGTCGATAAAGAAATCCTTGCAGATCAGCGGTTGTTCGACTTTACTGCGCACCTCGGTGAGATAGTCAAAACTGCCCTGAAAGTATTTTTCGTCGGTCAGCACGCTGATACAGGCCGCGTACTTGCGGTACACGCTGCAAATTTCATCGAGATTAAAGTTGGCCCGGATCAACCCCTTGGAAGGGGATGCTTTTTTACACTCTAAAATAAACCCGGCGCCCGGTGCAAAAAGGGCACCGTAGAAATCCCGCTCGCAGGGTTTGATGTCGGCGATAAACTGCTCAAGCGGCAGTGCTTTTTTTCGTTCGGCTACTTCCAGCCGTTTATCGGCGACTATTTTGTCCAATACATTAGCCATGGCTTACCTCTACTATTTTCGCCAGGGTGTCATTTGCCTTGCCGCTCTTCAGCACATCGCGGGCGAACTCTGCGCCTTCGCGCACGGTTTTCACATCACCGGAAAGGTATAAAAGCGCCGCCACATTGGCGCTGACCGCCGCATTGTGCGCCTCTTCACCTTTGCCGGCCAAAATGGCCCGGGTCGCCTCGGCATTGTATTCTGGCCCGTCACCGGCCAGTTGCTCAAGTGAATAGTTTGCAAGTCCGAAATCCGCCGCATTGAGCCGGTATTCACCGATCTCGCCTCGGTTCAGTTCAACGACCTTGGTGGGGCCGTGCAGGGCTATTTCGTCGGTGCCGCTGCCGTGAACCACCATGGCCCGCTTGGTCCCTAAGGTGCGCAGTGTTTCAGCCAGCGGCAGGCAGAGCGACTCATCGTATACCCCGAGCAGCTGAAACTCCGGCCTCGCCGGGTTGGCCAACGGGCCGAGCAGATTGAAGATGGTGCGCGTTTTTAAGGTGGTGCGCACCGGCATGGCATAACGTACTCCCTGATGATAAAGGGGGGCGTAGAGAAAGGTGAAACCGGTTTCGCTCAGCGTCTCACTCGCCTTTTGTGGCGTCATCTCGATATTTATTCCCAATGCCTGCAAAAGATCCGAAGAGCCGGACTTGCTTGATACGCTGCGGTTGCCGTGCTTGACCATATTCAGTCCGCAGGCGGCAGCGACGAGTGCCGCCGTGGTGCTGACATTGATGGTATTGGCACCGTCACCGCCGGTTCCGCAGCAGTCGAAAAGGCGGGAACGGTCGGTTGTAAAGGGCGCCGCATTGGCGCGCATGGCCGCGGCTGCCCCGGCGATTTCATCCGGGGTTTCACCCTTGAGTTTGAGGGCCACCAGCGCGGCGGTGAGTTCTATTTCGCCGAGTTGTCCCTTCATCACGGTATCAAAAAGCCGTTGTGCCTGAGCAAAACCCAGGTTCTGCCCTCCAAGCAATAAATTCAACGCATCCATTATGCAGTTCCTTGTAAAAGGTATTCCAGGCTTTGGCGCAGCAGCCGGGTGCCGGAAGGGGTTAGTATGGACTCGGGATGAAACTGGTAAGCGAGTACCCTGTGTTTAACATGGCAGACGGCCATCGGCATATCCCCGTAACGGGCTATCACATCGAGTTCGCCCGGGACTTTCGTGGCAATCAGGGAATGATAACGGGCCACCGGCATGGCGGAACCGAGCCCCGAAAATACCGGGTGCGCGTCAAGCGAGATGGTCGATGATTTACCGTGAACGGTTTCGCCGGCAAGGCCGACTTGTCCGCCGTAACTTTCGGTCAGGGCCTGATGGCCGAGACAAATGCCGAGCATGGGAATGCGTCCCTTACACAAATCGATAATCGCCATCATATTTCCGGCCTGGGAAGGGGCTCCCGGCCCCGGCGAGAGCACCAGTACCACGGGCTGAGTTTCGTTTTCCATGGCGGCCAGTAAACGGGCCGGAGCTATATCGTTACGGTACACCACGGGTTCGCAGCCGAGCTGGGCGAATTCATCGACCAGGTTGTAGCTGAAGGAGTCGAAGTTATCGAGTAAATAAAGCTTACATTTCATTGAACTTATCCTTCTACGCTCGATTGAATGGCCTTGATGACGGCACCGGCTTTTGCGCGGGTTTCATCCGCTTCACTTTGCGGATCGGAATCGTACACCACGCCGGCACCGGCCTGCACATACGCCATTCCTTCCTGCACGAAGGCGCTGCGGATCACGATGCAGGTGTCCATGGCGCCGTCGCCGGTGAGGTAGCCGACGGCACCGCCGTAGCTGCCGCGGCGCGTTTGTTCCGTTTGGCGGATAAGTTCGGCGGCCCGTATTTTAGGCGCCCCCACCAGGGTGCCCATGTTCATGCAGGCCTGGTAGGCATGAAGGGCGTCGAGTTCGCTTTTCAGCTGGCCGACGACCCGGGAAACCAGGTGCATCACCTGGGAATATCGGTCCACCTTCAATAACTCCCTGACGTGACGGGTGCCCGGTTGGCTGATCCTGGCCACATCGTTGCGCGCCAGATCGACCAGCATCAGGTGTTCGGCACGTTCCTTTTCGTCGTTGCGCAGCGCCAGCTCGATGCGGCTGTCGAGATCGGGGTTGATGCTGCCGTCCGGATTGCGCCCGCGGGGACGGGTACCGGCGATGGGGTAGACCTCAACCTCGTTGTTTTTCGGATTGTATTTCAAGGCAGATTCCGGCGACGCGCCGAACAGGCTGAAACGCTCGTCTTGCAGGAAGAACATATACGGACTGGGATTTTGCTGTTTCAGTTTGTCGTAGGCGGCAAGCGGATCTGGGCAAGGCAGGCTGAAGGTGCGAGAGGGCACGACCTGGAATATATCACCTTCCACTATGTGTTGCTTTAGCCTGACGACCTGGTTGCAGAAGGTTTCGTCGTCGATATTCGTTTCGACATCTACGTTAAGCGACATGCGCTGCTTGTTTCTCGGTTCAAGATGCTCGCACACCTTATCCAGCATCTCCAGCTGCCGGCCCACCTCGAAACAGTTGGCGTGAACCTCTGGGCCGTTAAAGACGTTGCCGATAAGCTCGGTGGTTTGTTTTTGGTGGTCGATCACCACCAGGGTTTCGGCAAGGTAAAAAACGTAGTCCGGGCAGGTGTTTTCGCCTGCTGGCACCTCGGGCAGCGACTCGAAATTGGCGACCATGTCATAGCCGAACACCCCGCCTAAAAACAGCGAATAGGGGTTGTCGGTTGTGCTTTTGATACTGTTCAGGCAGGTGCGAAGGGTG
>JBNKEN010000454.1:0-7315 GCA_050288805.1 Pseudoalteromonas sp. | reverse complement strand
TACTCTGGATATCCTTAAGTAGAAAATAGCCTAAAAAAGTTGGGTTAGCTCTGCCGATTATTGTGGGTAGAGACGCGGTTGCCGAGATTGTAGATGCAATTGATTTTGTATGATGTGTTCTTTAGCCATAATTTATAAGCGGCAATTAAGCCGCTTATACTTTTTTATTTAAATCCGTTAAGCATTCTGTCACACACAACGGGTGTCGGCCTATGATTATCATCAACGGCAACGAAGGTAAAGCTCCCCGTTATCGCTAAATGCTTGTCGTCCTTGTGCATGGTTTCGAGGAATATTTCAACACCGACCTTTAAGCTTGTATTTCCTACGTGCTCTACCTGAGCGATCAGCTCGGCAAACGTGCCCGCGGGAATAGCCTCTTTAAAATCTACGCGATCTGAAGAAATGGTCACTAAAGGCTTACGGCAAAAACGGGTTGCCGCGATAAAAGCAACCTCATCCATCCAGGAAAGCGCGTCACCACCAAACAAGGTGTTATGGTGATTGGTCCGTCCGGGAAACACGGTTTTAGTGACGCGTGTAATCGAGTTTTCAATACGTTTTGCGATTAGGATGTCTTTTTCAACAGGAGCTGTCATTTAGTCTCTACTTTGTTTGCTAGTGTTTCATTCATTAATAAGGCCGGATCAAGCCGCGTTTCAAACCAGTTAAAACGCCAGTCGAGGTGAGCGCCGGTTACCCTGCCCGTCGCCCCGATTTCCGCAATTTTAGACCCAAGTACGACATCATCGCCGACCGACACCGTCAGTTTGCTGAGATGAATGTAGGTTGAGGTCACGCCAAAGCCGTGGTCGAGAATAAGCGTCCCGCCGGAATAGTAAAGATCCGGCTCGGCCAGTACGACACGTCCACCGAGCGGCGCATAAACCGCTTCGCCTTTTTTATTGGCGATATCAAGCCCGAAGTGCGGACGTTTCGGCACGCCGTTAAAGTAACGCTGGCTGCCATATACGCCTGAAATACGTCCTTTTGCAGGACGATACACCGGGTCGAGGAAATGCTGCAAATCAGAGGACCTGTTTCTGACCGCCTTTACGGCAGCCGCTTCCCGTTGAATTCTTGCGGTGACTTCAGGGGGGGGCGATACATATTTCTTTTCGACCCCTTCGATGCGATCAATTTTATAGTCTCTCGGTTCGACCTTAAGCGTTTTAATGCCGCTTTGGCCGCTCTCGCTCGCCCAGCTCAGGCGATGTTCTGATTTTGCATCACGGCCAAAGCCAAAAACAAAGTAGCCTTCAGGGGTGATATCCAATGCTTTACCGTCGAGACTGACTTCTCTGGCACCTGGTAAATAACCAGTGATAAGCCCCCCCTGCGTCATCGGGCCATTAAATACGGGTTCGGCACTCACGCCGGAGACAATACCCGCCAGCGCCAGTACAGCCGAAAATATACCCGCAGCAGATTTACGCATAGGCAATAGAACCCTTACCGACGCCTTCAAAGGCGGTAACGCATACCTTTTTGTCCTGTAATTCGGCTTTTAGTTCCGCGGCGATAAAATCGGCGATGCATTCCACCGTGGTATCGCACGGTAATATTTCGCATACTTCTTTGCTGATCGCCAGTTCGAAATATCCCTGGCTGGATGTGTAGGCGAAACACACGTCATTATCTTGAGTTGTGATGTGCTCAAGTGCGGCAGGTGACACAATATCCTCTTCACTGCCGAGATAAATATCGCACCAGCGTTCGGACCAATTTTTTTGTAGTCGCGGCATCGCCATATCGTCGACAAAAATGCGGATTTTCGATCTGTGTCCGTGAACGATACGCTGACAATTGCCGTCGTGCTTCTTCAAGCCATGACTGTAGTGATAATAAAACCCGTCGGCATGCTCGGGGCGCAGTACCAGCTCAACCTTTTCAACATTGTCCGGCAGGCCGGCGCTGATGTTGGCGATCAGGAATTCGGTCACCGAAGCGATATCGACACGTTCGGCTTCTAGCAAACAACACGCCTCCATAGGTGCGTGCATCGCCAGATGCTTATTATCTGCAAATTTAAAATCCAGCGTCACCCCGCTTTCCTCGGTGCACAGAGAGAGCGTATCGCTTCGGGTCGGCACGGCAAGAGTATGATCTATCGTGGTATCGATTATCTTCTTCACCTGTTTTTTCACCAAGGCGAAATCCAACACCATGGACGCCTGGTTCAAGGCGCCGTGCAGTGTCAGATCAACTATCCAACTTTCGCCGACTACGCCACGCTTCTCACACAGGTAAGAAAAATCAATTACGGTTAAATCATTCACAAAAAGGATCATAAAGTTTCGTTAGGCTGGAAATAACTGCGGCAATTATAAAGTTTTTTACCACAAATTGCGCGGCCAATTAGATAACTTCCGCAACCTGTATTAACTAGCGGAACTGGAAGGAATATTTTAACTGCTCCGAGTTGTTTAGCGTACAAGTGTACGCTAAAGTATGCGGCAAAATTTGACAGTGAGATCTCCCGTTATGGAACAAAAGAACAGCTATTCAAAAGAAGACCTAATCCTGTGTGGCGAAGGCAAAATATTTGGTGAAGGAAACGCGCGCCTGCCAAGCGACAACATGTTGATGATGGATCGCGTCGTTTCTATCACCGAAGACGGTGGTGCCAACGGTAAGGGCGAGATCGTTGCAGAACTGGATATCAATCCTGATCTCTGGTTTTTTGCCTGCCACTTCAAGGGCGACCCTGTTATGCCCGGCTGTTTAGGTCTTGACGCCATGTGGCAATTGGTTGGCTTTTTCCTCGGCTGGTCTGGCGGCGAAGGCCGTGGCCGCGCTCTCGGTGTGGGCGAAGTGAAATTTACCGGGCAGATTCTGCCTACCGCGAAAAAGGTAACCTACCGCATCACCATGAAGCGCGTTATCAAGCGTAAGCTGTTCATGGGTCTTGCCGACGGCACCGTGGAAGTAGACGGTCGCGTTATTTATGAAGCAACGGATTTGAAGGTTGGCCTGTTCCAGGATACCAGCGCATTCTGATTTCAGAGTTTCAAACGGAAACGCCCCGCAACTGCGGGGCGTTTTCTTTTCCTTTGGTGTTAAGAAGGTTACATCTTGTACATCATTCGGCTTTCAATGGCTTCTCGCCAACCGCCAAGCCAGTGAGATCTGTGGTCAATATGCTGGTAGGGGCATTGTTCTTTTGATCGGCCCGCTAATCCTGCTTTAAAACCCTGAGCGTGTGCCCGCTCCAAGCGATCTCTCTTTTGTCTCTTCATAGGTAAAATCCTCACCTTTTTATTTGGATGGGTGTAGCATGTTTGACATCTACAATTAATGAATAGTTAATAAATTTGTTAAATACAAACGGCAAAATACACACTTTTGTATTGACTTTGCCTAACTGCCTGAGACAAATTTATTTTTATTCGTTAAAAAAGTAAGTGGTCGTACCTCAATTTTTTCGACCGGTTAGCTTGTTCGTTAATTATTTCTGATCACCGTCAGTACGTCGGGGCATTTGCGCTCCTTTGTATAAGACGTATAAAAGCGCTGCGAGTTCCCCCGCGTTTGCCCTCCCGTACAAATAACCACAGCGTGCAAAGCATTGCAACAGCCCCGAACGGGGACACAATATGACGGTAAAATTACTTTATTTAACCATTCTGCAAAGAAGATAAAATGAAGGGCAAGGATCGCAAAAATGCTGCATCGGTTTTAGGGGGAAATCGGTGATGAGGGCGAAAATTATGTTATTTTCAGCGGCATTTTAACCCGGATCCTTTGTCTTTGGATTTTTTGCAAAAAATTCATCCGGTTGCCTGTCACAGAGCGAAAATTCACGGGTGTTTTTATAGGGCAGCTTCATAAACCCGGCTACACCGACGTCGGTAATGCTGACCGCATATTGCATCAGTTTATTGAGAAGTAACCTGAATTCCCTTTCCTTACCCGCGTCCAGCAAGCGATAGTAATAGTGAATTTTCAATCGCTCCGGCAGGGATTCAAAGATCACACAACCGGTATGGTGTATCTGGTTCAGTTCAAATACGCATTTGATGATCTTTTTCGGCAGCTGCAGCTGTTCGTCGGGATCTTTACCGTCTTCAAAGTAGGAATGCGGGCGGGTGATTTCGGTTTGCTGGATGTCCGACACCTCATACTGCAGTTCGGGCAGTTGATCGAATTTAAACGCGCCGGTGCCGTCTCGCTCGAGCTGAATCGTCTGCCTTGCATCGAACAGGCAGCATTTGAACAAACCCTTTTGTGTTATCGCCTGAGCAAGCTTTACCGTGCTGTTCACCGCGTCGCTGAACGGGCGCTGCAGCGATTCATCGCAAATGATAAGGCTGGACTCAATAAAAACCGACTCGTCCTTCCAATGAAAACTGAGCCCGCCTACCACGGGATATTTCGCCAGCCGGCTGATCGAGGCCAAAAACGCCTTTTCCGTATCGCCGGTGTCAAACAGAAAGTCCTTGTAATAACGATCGAGCTGAGCGTCGTTGACATTGGCAAGCTGCTGTTTGATATCCGCACGCCGTAAAAACTGCTTACGCGAGCTGTAGACAACCGTATCGGGCTTTTCGGCCGACTTAGAAAACCAGAACGGCAATACCGGGCGCTCCTCGCGCGGGGCGATATCGGGTAGATAAACCCTCGCCATTGCCGGCATATTGCGGATGAAATAGTCTCCCGCCCTGTCCCGCGTTTCTTTGTCGCTCGAGAGCATGCCGTCGATAACCAGCGCCAGTTCCTTCGGCAGACCCAGGCTGCTGGCGGGGATCACCTTGGCGCCGAAGCGGCATGACTGGGCCGAGGCAAGCGCGTATAAGGTGGACGCAACGCCCTGTTCGTCAAAACGCGGCGAGGATTTCGCCCCGTTCATCTGTTCGTCACCGATGAAATACACGTCCCCCATACGGGCGTTGGTGGTCGACACATCCCCGGACATCAGATCCATGATATTGCTTGCTACCGGGTTTCCGTCTGCATCGATCTGCGCGTAAACCGAACTGCCCCAGTCGACCAGCGACAGGGCTTCACTCAGCTGCTCCCACACCAGGTTCGACGGCTTGATATCGCCGTGTACGATGGGCTGAACCGACATGCCGTTTTTATGATTTCTAAGCGCAACCAGCACGTGACGAAGCTGAAGGGCCAAATCGGTAATGCGTTTTGCGCTAAAACGCCCTTCCTTGAGCGAAACTTGCTCAAGGTCCTCGCCCTTGGCCCGGGCCATCATCAGGATCCCCTGCTTTTTTATCCGCTCAAACGCATAAAATTTCGGCACCAGGGGGTTGTCGATTTGCGACAACATATACGCCTCGTCTTCAAGGCGGTCGCGGACGCTTTGTGCCAGCGTAATTCGGGAAAATTTAAACACCAGCTCTGCGCCGTCATTGCCGAGACCGGCAAAAACAAAGCCGAAAGCGCCACTGCCGATCAGTTTGACATCGCGGTATCCCAGCAACGTCAGCTGTTTGATACAGATATTCAGCCACTGCTTGTGCTTTTTGGCATCATGGTGCGACAGCAGGTAAACCGACTGCTGTTCGTTGATGTAAAAATTACGGATGTCCTGGCGCTGGTTCATGGTATTCACTGCATAAAAAAAGGCAACCGCCCTGATCGGCGGTTGCCCCTATTATCATTTGGAAATCCAACCTTTACAAGCGGATACCACCGTCGATTTCAACCACACGGCCGGTGAAGAAATCGTTCTCGATAATATATTGCGCAGTATGAGCAATTTCATCCGCTTCGCCGAGGCGACCCACAGGTTTCATGGCGATAAGCCGATCTTTGGCTTCCGGCTTCATGGCATCCGTCATAGAGGTACGGATCACACCCGGTGCAATGGCGCCGACACGAATACCGAAACGGCCAAGTTCCTTCGCCCAACTGGTGGTCATCGCCACAACGCCCGCCTTTGCCGCTGCATAGTTGGTCTGACCAATGTTACCGGCACGGGCGACGCTCGACATGTTGACGATCACCCCGCCCTTGCCCGACTCGACCATGTGGCTTGCCGCCTCGCGGCCGCAGAGGAACACGCCTGTCAGGTTCACGTCGATCACCGACTGGAACTGGCTGAGAGACATTTTGTCTACAACCTTACCTTCCTTCGCCTTGATAAACATGCCGTCACGCAAAATGCCCGCATTATTGATAAGGCCGTCGATACCACCGAATTCGCTGTTGATGCGGTTAAAGGTGTCTACAACCTGGTTCTCGTCGCTGACGTTGGCGACAAAACCCGCCACCTTGACGCCGTGTTTAACGAGGGCGCTGACCGCCTGGTCGAGCACGTCTTGCTGCATGTCAATCAGCGCAATATTCGCGCCTTGCTTGGCAAAACGCTCGGCCATGGCAAAACCGAGGCCTTGTGCGCCGCCGGTAATTACCAGTGTTTTATTCTTGATTTCCAATGTGTTACTCCTGCTTTTCAAGCAATTTAAAGATTGCGCTGAAATCCTCTTTGCCCGCGCCCTGATGCTGAAGCATGGTATAGAGATTTTTTGCCAGCGATCCCAGCGGAACGGCAGAACCGCTGTGCTGTGCGGCGGCCATCGCAAGACCGAGATCTTTGGCCATCAGGTCGACCATAAAGCCGGGCTGATAACCCTTACTGGCCGGTGCCGTTTCCATCACGCCGGGACACGGATTATAAAGCTCAAGGGTCCAGTTACGACCCGAGCTGTTAAGCATGATTTCCGACAACACCTTGGGATCCAAGCCGTGGTTAATACCCATTTGCAGTGCTTCGCTGGTACCGGCCATCAGGATGCTGAGCAGCATGTTGTTGCAGATTTTTGCAACCTGTCCGGCGCCGACTTCCCCGGCATGGAAAATATTTTTACCCATGTTCTCGAGGATAGGTTTGACCCTTTCGAATAAGGCATCTGCACCACCGACGATAAAGGTCAGGGTGCCTGCCGCAGCACCTGCCACACCGCCGGATACCGGCGCATCGACAAAATCGATACCGCCGGCCGCAAGCGCCTTGCCCACTTCCTGCGCCGATGCGGCGTCAATGGTCGAGCAATCGATTACCAGGGTGTTTTTATCCAGCACCTTGATAAGACCGTTTTCGCCGAGATACAGGCTTTTCACGTGCTGCGCCGCCGGTAGCATGCTGATCACAAAATCAGCAGCCGCAACGCTTTGCGACGCACTTTCGGCACCCTCAGCGCCCTTTGCAATCAGCTCTTCAACCGCTGCCTTGTTTAAATCGAATACGGTAACCGCATGGCCTGCCTTAAGCAGGTTCGCGGCCATAGGGCCACCCATGTTACCTAAACCGATAAATGCAACCTTTGCCATATTGGCTCCTTACTCGTCTGTGCCCAGA
>JBNKEN010000453.1:0-3646 GCA_050288805.1 Pseudoalteromonas sp. | reverse complement strand
TAACATTATGAGTTTCAATATATATAGCTATAGCCTAACAGAATGAATTGTCTATGAATCGTGTAGTAACAATCGAATAACCGTAAAGGTTAGGAGGAACCAAGCACCCTGAACCGGGGGAGTGATAAGTTCAGGCAAGCGGGTGAACTTATCGGCCGTTGCTTTATGGGTGAAATCAACAGGGTATAATTTTTAATACTTAGTTCCGTGTTTTTATGTGATCGAGATCATAAAAAAATGCTATCAATTGGTTGTTTTTTGTTCTTGTTGGGCGTTAGTATATTAGCAGTTTCTAATGTAGTTGAGGGCAATACCATGAACAAATTAGCTGTTTTTATGTTCTGCGGCGCGACGTTGCTGACCGCTAATGCGGGTGCGGCGGTTTTCCAGGGCAATATGGCCAAATCAACGTCTGCGGCAACGCAGCTTAAGGGGGCGTCGGCAAACACGCTGTCTGAGGCAGAGGCGGCAGGCTTACTGCTGATGCGCGAGGAAGAAAAACTGGCGCGGGATGTCTATACCGCATTTTATAATCTTCATGGCCTGGCCATTTTCGACAATATCAGTGAAAGTGAACAGGCCCACATGGATGCCGTCAAGAACCTGCTGGATAAATACGGCCTGGCCGATCCCGTTGCGGGCATGGGTTACGGGTATTTTGCCAGCGAAGAAATGCAGGCGCTTTACGATGCGCTGGTAGAACGCGGTGCGGCATCGACCATGGAAGCGCTGCTGGTGGGGGCCATGATCGAGGAGCTGGATATCGTCGATTTGGCTCAGCTGCAAAGCGAGCTGGACGGAAACCCGGATATCGCCGCCGTGTATGACAACCTCAGCAAGGGATCGCGCAACCATCTGCGTTCCTTTTTCGACACGATTTTGCAGTTCGGCGGCAGTTATGCGCCCCAGTACCTGAGCGACAGCGAGTTCTTCGAGATAGTCGACTCATCCATGGAGGGCGGAAGCGCCAAGTAACGGGTTTATGAACCAAACGAAAAGGGGGCCCGGGCTCCCTTTTTTATTGCCGCATCGCCGTCATTGTCATTCGCAGGCGTGGCAGCGGTCGTTACCCTGGTCTCGCGAAACACACGGGTTGTCTTAATAAGTTAACAATAAAAACAGCCGGTTAAACGCCCTTCTCGGTTGCGGGCGCGGTCACTTTGGTCTATTAGTTTTGTTCTCTTTGTGAAATCGGACGTCGGTCACGGATTCTTGCCTGACCGGTTTGCATCGGTGCAATGGAAATTAATGATAACAACCTAAAGGAAGATTTATGTCAGTCACATTAACGGTCAGCAATAACTTCGCCGCCACGGTAAAAAATGCCGCCGACTACTTCGGCAGCCACTTCGGCGATGACGAGGTCTGGCTTTATTTCCTCAATACCGGCGGCAATATCAGCTATACGGATGCGACGAGCGGCGCCTCTGCGAGCGTGTCCGATACCGTCGCGATTCAATTAAGTTCGGTGAAGGGCGGTGTGTTTTCCCTGGCGACGGTGGAAAACAGCACCAAGCTATTTGCCGGCCTCGGCGCGACAAACCCGTTTAGCGGCAGCAACGGGCCGGGGATTTTCGATGATAATGTACCTTACGCCCTGGCCGAATGGACCATTAACGGCAACCAGTACGACAATATCGACGTGTCCTATATCGACTCGTTTTCATTTCCCACCACGCTGACGGTCACCGATGCGACGGGCGCGGCGGCGGGCAAGGCGGGTTTTAAGCCCGGCACCACGGCAGCAAGTCTGCTGTCGGCATTAAAAAGCAGAATGCCGAATGCGCCGGTCGGGCCCGATAACGACAATTACCCGGCATCCGGCCAGGTAGGTTATGGTCCGCTGGTGCCGACCCTGGCGAGCAATCCACAGGCAAACCGCTGGATAGGTTCGTCCAAGTATTATATCAGCGGCCCCGACGGCAATAATTTGCGCAGCATGTATCTGTATGCGCCGAGTTTCGGCGATTATCTCGGCTATCTGCAAAGCAACGAACCGACCACTGAGCTGACAATCCCGGCTTCGGCACCGGACGTAATGCCGGTGCAGCGTAAAATCAGCGGCTGGTTTATCGACTATTCCGGTAACGGTGGCTACTCCGGCTACCTGAGTATCACCGGCGATGCGCAAAGCGGTTACGGCCTCCATATTCATGATCTGCGCATCAATACCGGTCCGAGTGCGGCCAATGGCTGGAAGGCTGACCCCCATGCCGGTGAAGCGATAAGCGGCGATATTCGGGTGGCGGCCAACGGCGCGGTCGTGGCCTTTGATACCACAACCCAGGTGACCGGGAATTGGAGCGATGCGGTGATTTACTCCGGCGCCGCCATTATCGATACCCTTGGTGGTGGCCCGGTTGTCACGGCCAGTGGTGATCTGGCAGACGGCGCGCCCTATAATGCGATTGTTGCGACCATGCTGGCATCGATCAGTGCCGGTATGGCGACGGGCCTGCTAGGCAGCAGCCTGTATACCACGGCGTATCAGAATGCGAATGATCCCAAATCGACCATGTACTGGTTCAATACCCTGAGCCGTGCGGATGCCACCACTCAGCTGTTCGATCATGCCTGGCCGAACGGGCAGCAATATTACGATCCGTTCTGGGCGCTGATGGCGGAGCAGACCGACAACCAGGGCTATTTGTCGCCGTTTAACGATCGCTGGTCGAATTTCAGCCCCGACTTTTCCCTGGCGCCGGGTTATCAGATCCAATGGCAGCTGGGGTTACTAGCATCGAGTTGATTCGAAGTGGAGTAAACCGAAGAAAACGAAGCGTCGGCCTTGCGCCGGCGCTGCGTTTTTACGGCTCCTTTCCTTGCAGGCTGTCCGAGAGTGACCAAAGCGTGTTGCCCTGTTTTTTGGCCCGGTACATGGCGTCGTCCGTCATCAATATCAGCAGGTTGAGATCGTTGACGTCGTCCGGGTAGACGCCGATGCCGATGCTGGCGCCCGGTTGCAGGGCATGATCCTCATAGTGGACGGGTGCGCTGATATTGCGGGCCAGATCGATTGCTATCCCGCTTATCGTGTCGTGCGGATCGGGGCATTCATCCAGATTGATCAGAATGAGGAATTCGTCACCACCCATCCGGAACAGCAGATCGTCGGTGCGCAGCGCGTCTTTCATTCGTGTCGCCAGGGTTCTTAAAACCAGATCGCCGCAGTAATGGCCATGGTTATCGTTGATTTCTTTAAAGTTGTCTAAATCGATATTGAGCACGCCGATGGCCGAGTGTTGTCTCAACCAGCGGCTGTCCGGGCGCAAGGTGTGCTCCAGGTAACGGCGGTTATACAGGGACGTTAATTGATCCGTATTGGATTGTTTTTCAAGTTCCTGTTGCCATTGCTCCATTTCGGTGAAATCGGAGATGATCCCTATGCCATATCGGATGCCGCGAATGGTCACAACGGAAATGGAGATCCTGACCCGCAGCTTTTCGCCGCCTTTGGCCAGGCAATTCAGCCCCGGCCTTGAGAGCATGCGCTTGGGCTGGGATTGATTGTGCACAAAGTTGTGAACCAGTCTGCTGTGGATTTCATGGTGTTTGGGTTCAAGCAGGACGTTGATGTTTTGTCCCGTCAGCTCTGCTTTGCGGTAGCCGAGAAACTTTTCGGCCTGGGTGTTGAGAAATTCGACTT